>DATAQP010000033.1:0-6887 GCA_036264595.1 Allostellaceae bacterium | reverse complement strand
GCGCCGGCGCTGGCGCGTGCGGCACGGTGCAGCCGGCATAGCTGCCATCGGCGAAATGATAGAGAATGCGGTGCTCCTCGACGCCGCCCCACACCGCGCCGATCTGGTGATAGTGGAACTGAATGGCGCGCCGCCTCAAATCCGAACGGTTGGGCGCGGTGTAATGGTGCAGGAGAGCGCTGAAAACAAGCGCGTCGCCCGGCTGCATCTCAAGCGCCACGCGCTCCTCGGCGCGCAGGTGCCCCTCGACGATGCGGCAGCGGTTGAAATCGTTCTCGTGGACATGCGGCACGGCGCCGCCGAGATGCGATCCGGGCACCACCTCCATGCAGCCATTCTGCCGCAGCGCCGGGTCGAGCGCGATCCACACCCCGGCGATGAGGGCGGGATCGCTGATGCGAAAATAGGCGGCGTCCTGGTGCCATGGCTTGTCGCCGCCGATGCGCGGCGGCTTGACCAGCGCCATCTCCTGGAAGAGTACGCGGCCTTGGCCGAGCAGCTGGTCGAGGGCGCGATGCAGCCGCCGATTCATAGCCGCCGCCTTGAGATCAGGCGCATCCTCGACGTAATCCATGTATTTGCGGATGTAGAGCTCGCGCTCGCCAGCGGCGATCCTCTCCGGCACCGTGCCCGGCTCGAACATCAGCTGCGTTTCACGCGCCACAATCCGCCCGCTCGCTAGATCCGAGAGCGCCTGCCGGCAGACCTCGACCGCGCGCTCACTCAGCAGGCCGCGCAGGATGACATAGCCGTCGCTTCGGTATTGCGCGATCGCGTCGCGGTTCAAGCCCTCGTCCTCAGTAGCGATTATCGGACCGTGCACGGCGCTTCGCTCCTCAGAAAATTCTTTGTAGGGGCCGCCCTTGCCGCGGCCCGCGGGCCGGGACAAGCCCGGCCCCTACAGATTACATCAACATCGCCCACCGCATTCAACGTCCACTCCGCCTTATCGCATTGATCAACCCGTCGAGCTCGCCGAGGAACCGCGAGCGATCCTTTTGCGCCAGCGGACGCGGCCCGCCGCTCTGCCCGCCGCGCTCTCGAATATGCGCGGCGATGTCGCGCGAAGCGAGCGCCGTGCCGATATTGTCGAGCGTGAAGCGCCGCCCCGTCGCGCCGATGGCGCTGGCGCCGCGCTCGAGACACCGCGCGGCGAGCGGCACATCGGCGGTGACGCAGATATCGCCTGTTCCGATCCGCTCGGCGATCCAATCATCCGCCGCATCCGGCCCCTCGCTGACCAGGACGAGGCGCAGCCTGGGATCGATCGGCACGCGGATATTGCCCTGGGTCACCACGAAGACGGTGAGCGCATGCCGCTCGGCCACGGTGAAGACCTCCTTGCGGACGGGGCAGGCATCGGCGTCGATATAGATGTCGAGCATTGGTTCGAGTGTAACGGTATTTTCGTGATGCGCAGCCAGCTCGATTGCACAACCATATTGCGTCCTTCGAGAGCGCCTGACGGCGCTCCTCAGGACGAGGTCTGATCTTATTGGCATCCACACGTCTTCCGCATCCTGAGGAGGCGCGTTAGCGCCGTCTCGAAGGACGCAAAAAGTCGATCCAGTACCAGATTATTCCATCGCACCGCTTATAACCGGCGCGTTTCACCTTTGGTCCTCATCGCGCGGCTCGGCGCAGGCATCGCGCGCGAGCTTGGCGTCATCAACGCGCCTTAGGTTCTGCGCCGCGCCCTTCAGCTCGTGTCGCGGCGCAAATCTGTCGTACGATAGATCCTTCGCGCCGGCGTGCTCCGTTTTCTGTGCCTGCCTGTCGAGCGCCAAGATCGGATCTCACGTAAGGATCTCGTGCAAGTGAAGAAATCCAGAGCTAAATTTTTCTATTGTCGGCCAAATCTATTGTCCCAAGGGAACCGTAACGCCAAGCTCCGCGAGATTGGCACGCACCTTTGGCTGAATCTGTTCCGCCATAGCAATGTCGGATTGTGCGGAATTGCCTTGCCCGAGCTTAACTCGCGCGACACCGCGTTGAAATAGGCAGCGGCGGTGGCGGAAGGCGCCGACGCGCTGCACGTCCACCCGCGCGACGGCGCGGGACGCGAGAGCGTGCATCCCGACGACACTGCCGCGGCGCTCGGCGCCATCCGCGCGAGCGTTCCCGGCATTCCCGTCGGCGTCTCGACGGGCTGGTGGACTGCGCCGGGCGGACGCGAGCGGCAGGCGCCTATCGCGACGTGGCGGGTGCTGCCCGATTATGTCTCGGTCAATTTGATCGAGGAGGATGCGCCCGAGATCATAGCGCTCGCCCTCAAGAAAGGCGTCGGGGTCGAGGCCGGTCTGTGGTCGATCCGCGATGCCGAGCGCTTCGCCGCCCTGGAGGATGCGCCGCGCTGCCTGCGCACGCTCATCGAGATCAACGAGCAGGATGTCGCCGAGGCCACAACGGTCGCGCGGGGCATCCTCGGCATTCTGCACGGCGCCGGGTTGCGCCTGCCCTGCATGCTGCACGGCTTCGAAGCGACCAAATGGCCGCTCGACCGCGAGGCGATCCGCCTCGAGCTCGACACCCGCATCGGCCTTGAGGACGGCAAGAAGCTGCCGACAGGGGCAGTCGCCGAGGGCAATGCGGCGCTCATCCGCGCAGCGCGCGACTTGCGGCGCGTCGTGTCAAAATAGTGACTTAATCGCATCCGGCGCCCGCCGCTGTGGGCTCCGTCACACCCGGGTCGGGGGCACCGCTTTTATTGTCCGCTCCGGAACGCCGCGCAATCAAGCGAACTCGGCGTGATGGAGGGTACGAATGCATCCACGACATGGCGACGACGAGGCAACTCGAACCGACCGGCTCATCATGGTCGCCGTCACGCTCCTGTTCGCGCTGCTCGTCGGCGCGGCGATCAAGTTCGATCTCTGGCAGGTGCCGGAGGATTATTCGGCGGCGATTCTGATAGAGGACGGCACCACGCCACAATCGGTGGCGACCGCCCAGAAGGTCGACCAAGCGAAGCTCGACCAGGCGAGGGCCGACCAGGCGAAGGTCAACCAGGCGAAGATCGACTAGCCGATCTCCTCGCCGAAGGCGGAGCGCAGCAGCGCTCGCAGCTCGCCTTCCTCAGTTGCGCTGAGATCGACGAGCGGCGAGCGCACCGGGCCGGCCGGGCGGCCGACGATGCGCATGCCCGACTTGACGATGCTGACGGCGTAGCCGCGCTTGCGGTTTCGCAGCGCGATATAGGGCAGGAAGAAGCGCTTCAGCATGTCGTCGGTGACCGCGCCGTCGCCGGCGCGCACGGCGCCGTAGAAACGCAGCGCCGCGCGCGGGATGAAATTGAACACGGCCGAGGAATAGGTGGTGAAGCCGGCGGCGAAATACGGCACGGCGAAGATCTCGGCCGTCGGCATGCCGCCGACATAGACGACGCGATCGCCGAGCGCCTGGCGGATGGCGACGAGCTGCTCGACATCGCCATGCCCGTCCTTGAAGCCGACGAGATTGGCATGACGCTCGGCAAGGCGCGCGAGCGTGGCGGGGGCGATCAGGCAATTGTCGCGGTTATAGGGAATGACGGCGAGGCGCGTCGCCCGGCAGATCGCATCGAGATGGGCGAAGAGCCCGTCCTGCTCCGCTTTCACCAGATAGGGCGGCAGGACGAGGATGCCGTCGGCGCCGCCCGCCTCGGCGGCGCGCGCGAACTCGACCGCCATCGCCGTGCCGTAGCCTATTCCGGCGACGATCGGTACCCGCCCGGCGGCGACGGCGACCGCGGCGGCGACGATGCGCCTGACCTCGTCGAGCGTCAGCGAGAAGAACTCGCCGGTGCCCCCGGCGACGAAGAGACCGGCCGGCCGATGGGCGAGATTGGCCTCGATATTGGCGCGGTACGGCGCCTCGTCGAAGGCGCCGTCGGAGCGAAAATGGGTGACCGGGAAGGCCAGCAATCCGCTGCCGAGCGCATGCTTCACCGCATCAGGCGTCATCGTTCCCCCTTCATCGCAGGACCCCGCCGTCCGTCCGTCGCCGGCCGAGACGAGTGGCCGAAATTTCCCGGACCTTTCGCTTGACACGGCCGCTCTCGTCCGGTCATCGTATAACAAGATAACATGCAGGCACGCGTGTCAACAGGCGTGCCCGCGGTGATCGGCGGGTCGGTACGTCGAGGGCTGTGCCGGCCAAGCGCGGATGGTTCGGCGACGAACCAGCTGCTACACTCAAAGCCAATGCTTCATGTCATGAGGGAGGATACGATGAAAAGACGCGATCTTATGCGGTTGAGCGCGGCCACCGCCGTGCTGGCTGCGGTGGGGATGGGATCAGGCGGTGCCGCGCTGGCGCAAGGCAAGATGGTTCTCAAGGCCTCGGACGTCCATCCCGAGGGCTACCCGACCGTGGTGGCGGTGCAGAATTTCGGCAAGAAGCTGTCGGACGCGACGCAGGGCCGCCTGTCGGTCCAGATGTTCGCCTCGATGCAGCTCGGCGGCGAGAAGGAGGCCATCGAGCAGGCCCAGGTCGGCGCCATCCAGATCGCCCGCGTCAGCGTCGGCGCGCTCGGCCCCGTCATCGACGATCTCAACGTCTTCAACCTGCCCTTCCTCTTCCGCGACACGGCGCATGCGCAGAAGGTGATGGACGGGCCGATCGGCCAGGGCCTCCTCGCCAAAGTGACCGCCAGCCCGGCCGGCCTCATCGGCCTGTGCTTCATGGATGCCGGCGCGCGCAGCATGTACGACACCAAGAAGCCGATCAAATCGATCGCCGATCTCAAGGGCCTCAAGGTCCGCGTCATGGGCAACCCGATGTTCGTCGACATGATGAACAATCTCGGCGGCAACGGCGTCGCCATGGGCTACGACCAGGTGTTCAGCGCGCTGCAGACCGGCGTCGTCGACGGCGCCGAGAACAACCCGCCGAGCTTCTTCTTCGACAACCACTACCAGGTCGCCAAGTTCTACACCCTGACCGAGCATCTCATCGTTCCCGAGATGGTCGTCTTCTCGAAGAAGACCTGGGATTCGCTGTCGAAGGACGACCAGGCGCTGATCACGAGATTCTCCACGGAGATGCAGCTCGACGAGCGCAAGCTGTGGGACGTCAAGGAAAAGGACGCGATGGACAAGATGAAGGCGGCCGGCATCGAGATCGACACCATCGCCGACAAGAAGCCCTTCCAGGACGCCGTCAAGCCGGTGTGGGACAAGTACGGCGCGAAATACGCCGATTTGATCAAGCAGATCCAGGCCGTCCAGTAGGCGGATACGAAAATACGTTGAATGACGAAGGCGTAGAGCTGTCCGCAAGTCTCCCTTGTCTCGTCATGCCCGGGCTTGACCCGGGCATCCACGTGGACCCCCGGGTCAAGCCCGGGGGTGACGGCTTGAGTAGTGGGACGCAGGCACCGTGGAAAAACAGACATAATGGCTGACCTCTATCGCAGGTCGATGGACCTGCTCTACATCGCCTGCTCGCTGATCGCCGGCGTCTCGATGGTGCTCATCTCGGCGGTCATCCCGTACAGCGTCTATACGCGCTACGTCATCAACCAGGCGGCCTCCTGGCCGGAGCCGATGGCCATCCTGCTGACCATCGTGCTGACCTTCTTCGGCGCCGCGGCGTGCTATCGCGACAGCCTCCATATGCGCGTCCGCTTCTTCGTCGGGCTGATGCCGGAGACCGTGCAGCGCATCTGCGAGATCGTTTCCGAGCTGCTCGTCGCCGCGGTCGCGCTGTTCATGATCAAATACGGCTGGGGCCTGTGCATGGCGACGTGGAACTCGTCGATCGACGCGTTTCCCGCCCTCTCCGTCGGCGTCACCTATCTGCCGATCCCGATCGGCGCCGCCATCAGCCTGCTCTTCGTCGTCGAGCGCATGACCATCGGCGGCCCGCCGCCCGCCCCCGACCTCCATGCTGGCGACCCGCATGCCGGCTCGGTCCCCGGTCAAGCCGCCGTCGACTAAGGGAAAGATCCGGGACAATGGACATATTGATCGTCGTCGCCGTCCTCCTCGGCAGCTTCGTCATCGGCATCCCGATCGCCTACGGGCTCGGCCTCGCCTCGCTGTTCGCCGCCTGGCAGATGGACATCCCCTACGAAGCGATCATGCTGCAGATCTCGCACGGGGTCAGCAAATTCGCCATGCTGACCATCCCGTTCTTCGTGCTCGCCGGCGCCATCATGGCGGAAGGCGGCATGGCGAGGCGCCTCGTCGCCTTCGCCGACGTGCTGGTCGGCATCGTGCGCGTGCGCGGCGGCCTCTCGGTGGTCAACATCGTGGCCACCAGCTTCCTCTCCGGCATCTCGGGCTCCTCGGTCGCCGACACCTCGGCGATCGGCTCGGTGATGATCCCGCAGATGGAGAAGGTCGGCTATTCGCGCGTCTTCGCCACCAACGTGACGATCAGCGCCTCGGTCCAGGCCCTGCTCGTGCCGCCGAGCCACAACGCCGTCATTTATTCGCTGGCGACCGGCGGCGCCATCTCGGTGATCAGCCTGTTCATGGCCGGGGTGGTGCCCGGGCTGCTGCTCGCCGTCTCGCTCATCATCCTCGTGCTGATCATGGGCTACCGCAACAACCACCCGCGCGGCGTCGCGGTGCCGGCGCGCGCCGCGGTCAAGATCGTCATCGACGCGGTGTGGGGCCTGATGACCCTGGTCATCATCCTCGGCGGCATTCTCGGCGGCATCTTCACCGCGATCGAGGCGGGCGCGGTCGCCTGCGTCTATGCCTTCGTCGTCACCATGTTCGTCTATCGCGACTACAAATGGCGCGACCTGCCGCTTCTCGTGCACCGCACGATGAAGACGGTGGCGATGGTGATGACGCTGATCGCCTTCGCCGCGGCGGTCGGCTACATGATGGCGCTGATGCAGGTGCCGGCGAAGATCACCGGCTTCTTCCTGACGCTGTCGAGCGACAAGCACGTCA
>DATAQP010000003.1:0-3364 GCA_036264595.1 Allostellaceae bacterium | reverse complement strand
GTCGAGGGTGATGACGTCGACATTGCCGGTCGCCGTGACGAAGATGTCGCCGAGCGCGGCGGCCTCGTCCATCGTCGTCACCTGATAGCCTTCCATCGCCGCCTGCAGGATGCAGATCGGGTCGATCTCGGTGACCATGACGCGCGCGCCCTGGCTCCTGAGGCTCGCCGCCGAGCCCTTGCCGACATCGCCGAAGCCGCAGACCACCGCGACCTTGCCCGCCATCATCACGTCGGTGGCGCGCTTGATGCCGTCGACCAGGCTCTCGCGGCAGCCGTAGAGCTTGTCGAATTTCGATTTGGTGACGCTGTCATTGACGTTGATGGCCGGGATCTTGAGCTTGCCCGCCTTCATCATGTCGTAGAGGCGGTGGACGCCGGTCGTCGTCTCCTCCGAGACGCCTTTGACGTTCTTGAGCAGCTCGGGATACTTGTTGTGCATCAGCAAGGTCGCGTCGCCGCCGTCGTCGAGGATGAGGTTGGGCAGCCAGCCGCCATCCCCATCAGTGGCGGGCCCGCGCACCGTCTGCTCGATGCACCATTCGTATTCCGCCTCGGTCTCGCCCTTCCAGGCGAAGACCGGAATGCCGCGCGCGGCGATCGCCGCCGCCGCATGGTCCTGGGTCGAGAAGATGTTGCACGACGACCAGCGCACCGTGGCACCCAATTCGACCAGCGTCTCAATCAGCACGGCGGTCTGGATCGTCATGTGCAGGCAGCCGACGATGCGCGAGCCCTTCAATGGCTTCTGCTTGCCGTATTCGCGGCGCAGCGCCATCAGCCCGGGCATCTCGGTCTCGGCGATGGCGATCTCCTTGCGGCCCCAATCGGCGAGGGAGATGTCGGCGACCTTGTAGTCGGTGAAAGCGGGCATCGCGAATTCCTATGACGGGGAGAAGGGGTGGCGCGGGAAGGGGACGCCGGCGCCGCGCGTCGCATATAGCAGCGCCGGCGGCGCCGGGCAAGATAGCGGGGCGCCGGCGGCCGGCTCCGGGGCCGCGCGCCTGTTAATTACAGGAAAATAACAGGCGGCCGGTGGTGTGGGGTGGTGATGGTACACTGGAACGGTGTGGACATATCGCCGTATCCACTCCCACCGCTTCCCGCCCTTTCACGTGCCATTTTCTTGTCAAAGCGCGATCCTCTTAAAATCCGTATCGGATATTACAATGTCCGAAACAGCTGCGCAAGCTTTTTTTGCGTGCCGCGCGATCGACTAGGCGGCAACAACGAGTCTCCGCCAGCTTTATCACGTCGCGCTTTTGCCCCGTCGGCTCCATAGCCGCAAGCTGGCGAGGGCAATGTCGGCGAGGGCGGGCAGGAAGCTCGGCCGCAAGAGCCGCGCATCGACCATTCTCATCCGCCGCGCGTTCTCGGCGTAGCAATCCTCGAGGAAGCGGCGGAAGGTGAAGCCGTCGAGGAAGACGCTCGCCTGTGTCGCCGAGAAATCCTTGCCGTCATTGGCTGCGGCGCCCTGCCGTGCGGTGCCGACCATACGCTTGAGCGCACGCGCATAGAAGCGCAGCGAGGCGGCGGCGCGGCGCCATCGAGCGCCCCGCCGCTGCTGCACCTGGCGATACGCCATCCAGTTGACGAAGAAGACGATATGCCTCGTCTCCTCGTACATCAGCGTGTCGAAGATCTCGAACATCTCCTCGGGCAGGAAGCCCGACTGGCGGGCGATCTTGAAAACGCCGAAGCCGAGGAAGGAATCCATGCACTCGCCGAAGCCAAAATCCTTGAAGGCCGTCTCGATGTCGGCGGGCAGCGCCTCGAGCGGCTGCTCGGTCACCTCGATGCCGTAGCGGCGGATCATCTCGCGGATGAGCGCGGCATGGCGGGTCTCCTCGAAGCCCTGGAGGTCGATCGCCTCCTTGAGCTCGGGATCGTCGATGGTGGCGGAGAACGCCTGGACTATGGCGCCGGCGCGCAGCTCGGTATGCAGTACCTGCTGCCAGAACGGCACGGCCCGCAGTCGCTGCAACGATGCCTCGTCGAGCTCGGGCCACGGCAGCTCGGCCGGCACGTAATGCTGATAGGTCTCCTTGAAATGGCGACAGAACAGCGTCTTGTGCGCCGGCGAACCGATGGCGATGGCGGCCGGCTTCGGCTTGCCCAGCAACCGCGTCGCGAGGCGCACGACGGCGGGGACGAAGCGAGGGCGAAGCAGGCGGGGATCGTAGCCGGCAAGGCGGCGCTCGTTCTCCGCCAGGCAGATGGCCATCAGCTCGCCGGCCGAGATGTCGATGCCGACCGATTTGCTGCCGGTGACGGTGAAGTTGTTGTCCTGCGGCGCACCGCCGATATCGCGCGCGATGCCGATGCGCTCCCAGACCAGGAAGGCCCAGACGGCGAGGATGCGGGCGCGGAAGAGCGGCCGCCGCCACCACGGCAGGTTGCGGCGATGCCAAGCGACCCAGTTGACGAAAAAGGTGATGTGGCGCCCCTCCTCCTGCATCACCGGCTCGAAAGTGTCGACCAGATCAGGCGGGAAATAGCCCGAGCGGCGCGCCACTTCGAAGAGGCCGAAGGCGAAGAAGCTGTCGATGCATTCGCTGTAGCCGGTGACCATGAAGGCCCATTCGGGATTGCGCGGGACCACGTAGTCCGGCTCGGGGGCGAGGGCGATGCCATAGGCGGCGACGAGATTTGCCAGCACGGTCTTGTGGCGCGCCTCCTCGAACCCGTTGAGCTCGATCGCTTGGCGGAGCAGCGGATCGGCGACCGTCGCGGCATAGCTGCGTACGTTGAGGCTCGCCTTGCCTTCGGTCTGTACTGCGATGTCCCAGATCGGCAGGCCGACCAGCCGGTCGCGCGCCTCCGCGTCGAGCGTCGGCCAGTCGATGACCGCCGGCCTGTAGGGGTTGAAAGTGTCGAGCAGCATGCGGCTGAACAGGATCTTGTGCCGCTCGCTGCCGAGCCGGACCGGTCCCGGATCATCGCCGGTCCAGTGCCGCGCCGACCGGTCGGCCCGCTCGATCGTCGAGCCGGCAATCGCGGAGTCGGCGATCGTCAAATTGGCGATGGTCACATTGTCGACGGTCATGTCACGCCTCACATCTTCATGCCGGGCATGGCGTGATCGCCCATCGCGCCGGGCTTCTCGACCGTGACGATGGTTTCGATCTTGCCGGCCTTCTCGAAGGTGAGGGCGAGCGGGAAGCTTTGCCCGACCTTGAGCGGCGCGGTGAGGCCGACCAGCATGATGTGCATGCCGCCGGGCTTGAACTCGGTCTGCGCCCCGGCCTTGACGTCGACGGCTGCGATCGGCCGCATCTTCATGACGCCGCCGTCCATGCTGGTGACGTGCAGCTCGGCCTTCGCGGCGGCCGGGGTGGCGACGGCGACCAGCCTGTCGTCGCTCG
>DATAQP010000579.1:0-3191 GCA_036264595.1 Allostellaceae bacterium | reverse complement strand
ATCGAGCTCGGCCTAGATCTGCCGCTCTATCAGCAGTTCTATCTCTATGTCGAGAAGGTGCTGCACGGCGATCTCGGCCGCTCGGTGCTGACGTCGAACCCAGTTCTCGCCGACATCACGCATTTCTTCCCCGCCACCCTCGAGCTGGCGACCCTGGCGACGTTGCTCGGCGTCGCGCTCGGCGTGCCGCTCGGCGTCACCGCCGCTTCCAATCAGGGCCGCTGGCAGGATCAGGTGATCCGCATCGTCGGCCTGCTCGGCTATTCCGTTCCGGTCTTCTGGCTCGGTCTCGTCGGGCTGCTCGTCTTCTATGCCAGGCTCGGCTGGGTTGCGGGACCGGGCCGGCTCGATGTCGGCTATGACGACATCATCGATCCGGTGACCGGCCTCATCCTGGTCGACAGCTTGCTCGCCGGCGAGTGGGACGTCTTCGTCAACGCGCTGCGCCACATCATCCTGCCGGCGACGCTGCTCGGCTATTTCTCGCTCGCCTATATCAGCCGCATGACGCGCAGCTTCATGCTCGAGCAGCTGCGCCACGAATACGTCGTCACCGCGCGCGTCAAGGGGCTCGACGAGCGCCACGTCCTGTGGCATCACGCCTTCGGCAACGTCATGCTGCCGCTCGTCACCGTCGTCGCCCTGTCCTACGCCAATCTGCTCGAAGGATCGGTGCTCACCGAGACAGTCTTCGCCTGGCCCGGCATCGGCTCCTACATCACCAACTCGCTGCTCAATGCCGACATGAACGCGGTGCTCGGCAGCACCATCGTCGTCGGCATCGTCTTCATCGGACTCAACCTCGCCTCCGACATGCTCTACCGCGTGCTCGATCCGAGGACACGATGAGTTGGGGGACCCGATGAGCCGGGCGCGCGACCCGCGGCGGACGGGCGGTCGGCTCAGCCGCTCCCTGCCGCCGCCCAAGCTCAGCTGGCGCGAGTATCTCCTCACCGAGACGCCGTCCTCGCCGGCGCATGCGCGGCTGCGCGAGGGCTTTCTCATGGTGCTCGCCTTCGCGCGCAATCGGCTCGCCGTCGTCGGTTTCGCCATCGTTCTCCTGCTCGTGCTGACGGCGCTGCTGGCGTCGCTCCTCGCCTATCAGTCGCCGACCGCGCAGGATCTGACCGGACGCCTTCAGCCGCCCGGCAGCGCGTTCTGGTTCGGCACCGACGAGCTTGGCCGCGATATCTACTCGCGCATCGTCTACGGCTCGCGCATCACTCTCGGCATCGTCGCGCTCATCATCGTGCTGGTCGGACCGATCGGCCTCATCGTCGGCTGCGCCGCCGGCTATGTCGGTGGCTGGCTCGACACGCTGCTGATGCGCACCACCGATATCTTCCTCGCCTTTCCGCGCCTCATCCTGGCGCTCGCCTTCGTCGCCGCGATCGGTCCCGGGATCAAGAACGCCGTCATCGCCATCGCGCTCACCGCCTGGCCGCCTTACGCGCGGGTCGCCCGCGCCGAGACGCTGGCGCTGCGCGAGGCGGATTTCGTCAATGCGGCACGGCTGCAGGGGGCGGGGGCGTGGCGCATCATCCTGCATCAGATCGTGCCGCTCTGCCTGCCCTCGGTGATCGTCCGCCTGACTCTCGACATGTCGGGCATCATCATCACCGCGGCGGGGCTCGGCTTCCTCGGCCTCGGCGCGCAGCCGCCGTCGCCGGAATGGGGCGCAATGATCGCCTCGGGCCGCCGCTTCATCCTCGATCAATGGTGGGTGGCGTTCTTTCCGGGCATGGCGATCTGCATCGCCGGGCTGGGCTTCAACCTGCTCGGCGACGGGTTGCGCGACGTGCTCGACCCCAAGCAGCGGTGAGCGACATGGCCTTGCTCGAGATCGAAGATCTGTGGGTGCGCTTTCCCGGCGTGCGGGGCCCGATCGAGTCGGTGCGCAGCCTCGATCTCAGCGTCGGCCGCGAGAAGCTCGGCATCGTCGGCGAGTCGGGCTCGGGCAAATCCTGCACCGGCCGCTCGATCCTGCGGCTGCTGCCGAAATATGCCGAGGTGACGACGCGCCGCATGGTCTTCGACGGCATCGACCTCGCGCATTGCTCCGAGCGCGAGATGCGCGGCATTCGCGGCAGCCGCATCAGCATGATCATGCAGGACCCGAAATTCTCGCTCAACCCTGTCATGAAGATCGGTCGGCAGATCGCCGAGGCCTATCTCGCCCATGCCGGCGACGAGAGCGGCGCGGCGCGCCGGCGCACCCTCGACATGCTGACGGCGGTGCGCATCCGCGATCCCGAGCGCATCTACAACGCCTATCCGCACGAGCTTTCCGGCGGCATGGGGCAGCGCGTGATGATCGCCATGATGCTGATCACCGATCCCGATTTGCTGATTGCCGACGAGCCGTGCTCGGCGCTCGACGTCACCGTGCAGATGCAGGTGCTGGCGATCATCGACGATCTCGTGCAGAGCCGTGGCATGGGGCTTATCTTCATCAGCCATGACCTCAACCTCGTCGCCTCGTTCTGCGACCGTGTCGTCGTCATGTATGGCGGCCAGATCGTCGAGACCTGCGCCGCCGCCGCGCTGCACCAGGCGCAGCACGCCTATACGCGTGGCCTGCTCGCAGCGATGCCGCGGATCGACGCGCCGGTCGCCGAGCTGCCGGTGCTCGACCGCGATTCCGCCTGGCTCGAGCTGCTGTGAATTATCGCACCCGAGCGGCCGAGCCCGCGGAAGAGGACGTCTCGCTCAAGGCGGTCGAGGCGAGCGATCTCTCGGTCGTCTACGGCGACGGCGACAATGCCGTCCACGCCGTCAAGGGCGTCACCTTCACCGTCGGCGACGGCGAGGCCTTCGGCATCGTCGGTGAATCGGGATCGGGCAAGTCGACCGTGCTGCGCGTGCTCGCCGGGCTGAACCGCGACTGGACGGGACGCTTGCTGATCCGCGGCCGCGAGGCGGAGAAGCGTCGCCCGCGGCGCTCCTACCGTGTCGTTCAGATGGTCTTCCAGGATCCCTACGGCTCGCTGCACCCGCGCCAGACCGTCCAGCGCATCCTGATGGAGGGGCTGGCCGTCCAGGAGATGGACGATCGCCGCCGGCGCATCCAGCGCGTGCTCTACGATGTCGGCCTCGGCGGTGAGTTCCTCTATCGTTATCCACACCAGCTGTCGGGCGGACAGCGGCAGCGCGTCGCGATCGCCCGCGGCCTCATTCTCGAGCCGCGCCTG
>DATAQP010000576.1:0-2484 GCA_036264595.1 Allostellaceae bacterium | reverse complement strand
ACCGTCGCATGGATGCGCGAACAGGGGGTGCGCTTCAACCCGTCCTACGGCCGCCAGGCCTTCAAGGTGGATGGAAAATTCAAGTTCTGGGGCGGGCTCGCCGCCGAGGTGACGGGCGGCGGGCCCGGCCTCATCGACAATCTCACGTCAGCCTGCGAGCGCCAGCAGATCCGCATCCTCTACGATGCGCGCGCCTATGAGCTCTTGTTCGACGGCGCGAGGGTCGGCGGCGCGCGCGTGCGGCAGAACGGCAAGACCATCGAGATCCGCGCCAAATCGACAGTGCTCGCCGCCGGCGGCTTCCAGGCCAACGCCGAATGGCGCACGCGCTATCTCGGCCCGGGCTGGGATCTCGCGAAGGTGCGCGGCACGCGCTTCAACACCGGCGACGGCATCCGCATGGCGCTCGATATCGGCGCCATGTCCTACGGCAACTGGTCGGGCTGCCACGCCGTCGGCTGGGACCGCAACGCGCCGGAATTCGGCGACCTCGCGGTCGGCGACAATTTCCAGAAGCATTCTTATCCGCTCGGCATCATGGTCAATGCTAGGGGCGAGCGCTTCGTCGACGAGGGCGCCGATTTCCGCAACTACACCTATGCCAAATACGGCCATGTGATTTTGGCGCAGCCGGGACAGTTCGCCTGGCAGATCTTCGATGCGAAGGTGCTCTCGATGCTGCGCGACGAGTACCGCATCCGCCAGGTCACCAAGGCACGCGCCGACACGCTGGAGGAGCTGGTGACGAAGCTCGACGGCGTCGATCCTGCAAATTGCCTGCAAACGATCGAAGCCTACAACAAGGCGGTGAAGATTGATGTCGCCTTCAACCCGGCGATCAAGGACGGGCGCGGCACGGTCGGGCTCACGGTGCCGAAATCGAACTGGGCCAATCTCATCGACACGCCGCCTTTCGAGGCCTATGCGGTGACCTGCGGCATCACCTTCACCTTCGGCGGCTTGCGCATCGACGGCACGGGCAACGTGCTCGACGCCGGCGAGAAGCCGATCCCGGGCCTCTACGCCGCCGGCGAGCTGGTCGGTGGGCTCTTCTATTTCAACTATCCCGGCGGCACTGGCCTGATGGCCGGCGCCGTCTTCGGCCGCATCGCCGGCACGAGCGCAGGCAAGGCGGCGACCGGGTGAGGGGTGTTGGATGGGCATCCAGCGTCCCCTCACCGTGAGGAGCCACCGCACGGCGGCGTCTCGAACGGCGAGACGGAGGCTGCGCCTCCTCCTCAGGATGAGGAGGATTAGTCGTGCCATACAAGATCGCCCTCATCCTGAGGAGTGCCGTCAGGCGCGTCTCGAAGGACGCACCGTGCCGGCGCAGCAACGCGTAAGCGGCGCAGTCACATGATCACCAGCGCCTCCGCCTCGCAAACCTGCCCGCAATGCCGCAAGCCAGCAGCGCTCTGCGTCTGCGCCGCCATCGCGCCGATCGCGACGCGCGTCGAGCTCGTCATCCTGCAGCACCCGCAGGAGCAGGGTCACGCGCTCGGCACCGCCTATCTCGCCCATCGCCAGTTCAGCAATTCGCGCCTCGTCATCGGCCTCTCCTGGTCGAGCCTCGCCGCCGCGCTCGGCCGGCCGACTGCCGATGCCAGGCGCTGGGGCGTGCTCTATCTCGGGCCGCACAAGGGAGGTCTAGCCTCGCGCGTGCTCAGCGTCGTCGATGCCGAGGGCGCGCCGCTCGCCGAGCAGGATCATCTCCTCGCCGCGCTCGAGGGCATCATCCTGCTCGACGGCTCGTGGAGCCAGGCCAAGGCGCTGTGGTGGCGCAACCCCTGGCTCTTGAAGCTCCGCCGTCTCGTCCTCGCGCCGCCCCGCCCGTCGCTCTACGGCCCCTTGCGCAAGGAGCCGCGCGCCGACAGCGTCTCGACCATCGAGGCCGCCGCCTTGAGCCTCGCCGCCATCGAGGGCGATGCCACTCTGGTCGAGCGCGGCCTCGCGCCGCTCGTCCTGCTGCTCGCGCGCAACGGCGGCGGCAAGTCGCCCCGGCGGCCGGACCGCCGCCGCCACCTCCGCCGATGAGGTCAGGCGCCGAGACCCTTTGCGCGTTGCAAAACCCCGGCGGGGCCGTTAGGTTGCGCCCCGCCGAGCCGCGGAGAGGTGCCAGAGTGGTCGATCGGGGCGGTCTCGAAAACCGTTGTGCCCTGTGAGGGGTACCGTGGGTTCAAATCCCACCCTCTCCGCCAGCTGGCGCAAAGCCCGTTGATTTAGAAGAGAAAAGCGCTCCCGGCACTCGGCGGCGATTGTTCGCGGCACGATCGAAACCGTTGTACTGTCACGAATTTTGTCACGGGTCTATCTCCCGTCTTTTCCTTCCTGCTGCGTTGCTCAGAGGGCGTGCGGATAGGCCGAATCTGAGCCTGGGCCTCGCGCAGCGGCAGGAAACTCGCGGATTTGTCGTAGGGGAAGGGAGGCTGAAGTCTGTCACGGATTTTGTCACGACGTCATACCCCGTCCAAAATGACGTAGACC
>DATAQP010000532.1:0-5575 GCA_036264595.1 Allostellaceae bacterium | reverse complement strand
CCCGAGCGGTCGCGCCCGCGCATCAGGAAAAGCGTCCTGTCCTCGTGGCCGATCGTGTTCTTGGCGATGCGCTGCTCGCGGGCGAGGGCGCGGTCGAAGACCGAGGTGGTCGGCATGAAGCGCAGAGTCATGCCGCGGCGCGGCTTCCGCGAGCGGTTCGGTTCGGAGCCGTGCACGAGGAAGACGTCGTGCAGCGAGATCTGGCCGGCTTCGAGCACGATGTCGACGGCATCGCGCTCGTCGAACTCGGACGGCGCGAGCTGCTGGTTGAGGGTGAGGTCGTTGCTCGCATTGGTCTCATGCTGGAAGAGGCGACGCGCCTTGTGCGAGCCGCTGATCACCCGCAGGCAGCCATTCTCCGGCGTCGAATCGTCGACCGCGATGCACACCGTGGCGGTGGCGATCGGACGCACCGGCCAATATTCGCCGTCCTGGTGCCACGGCGTCTTGCGGCCGGTGAACGCCGGCTTGGCGAAGAAGCTCGAGTTCCACAGGGCGAAATCGGGACCGGGAATCTGCTCGACCATGTCGACGATGGCGGGAATGCGCGCATAGTTGAGGAAGCTGAGATCGTAGGCCAGCACGGTCGGGCAGTAATCGGCGAATTCCGGGTGCGCGGCGACCAGTCGATCGTGATCGCGGCGGATCGCGGCGATCGTCTCCCCGGGCAGGCGGGAATCGGGAGCAACGAAACCGGCTTCGTGGTAGTGCTCTAGCTCCACCGCCGTCAACATCGCAATCTCCCGATTCTTCCTGCCCCATGCGGCACTATCGCGCGCGGACGGCGGGGGGTACAACACGCTGCTAGGGACGGACCGCCGGGGTTTCGACGACGAGGCCGTTGGCGCGCGACATGAGATAAAGCTCGAGATCGACATTCTCCGGCGCGCCATAGGCGTAGGGCTCGGCGCGCATGCCGCTCATGCAGGCGCGCAGCCGGCGCTGCAGCGACCCCAGCGCCTGCCATTCGAGGCGGTAGAGCGGATAGCCGGTGGGATGCGCCTGCGGCACCACCGCACTGGCCAGCTTCTGTCCCCAATTGTCGTCGTGGCATTGCGCGCAGGAGAGGTTGAGCTGCCCTTGGCGGTGCTGGAAGATCTCCTTGCCGACCTCGATGAAGGGCCGCGTGCGCGCGTCGTCGGAGATGGCGATCTTCTGGCCGCGCGATTGCCGCGCCACATAGGCTGTGAGCGCGAGGAGATCCGGGCTCTCGAAGGCGAGCGGCGGCGCTTGCTGCCGCTCGCTGCGGCACATGTTGATGCGCTGTTCGAGATCGACCGGGCGGTTGCGCGATTCGTCGAATGCCGGATAGCGCGCGGCGACGCCGCTCATGCTGACCCGCGCATCGCCATGGCAATCGGCACAGGACTTCCCCGCCGCGCCGACCTTGCGGCGCCACGCCGCTTCGCCGTCGAGCACGAAAAGCATGCCGGGATTGGCGGTGTCGTCATCCTGCATCGCCTTCGTCTCGCGCCCCATGAAGTCGTAGCCGGAGCGTCGTTCGGAAGCCGGAATTTCAGCGGCCGCCGCGGCCACGATTGCCAGGGCGACGAGGACCAGGCCGGCAAGCACCGGGCGCGGCGGCGTCATTCGACCGTGATGGTGGCGAACTCGGCGGCCGAGAAGCCGTTATCGCCGCTCCAGCTGAAGGCGATGGTGCCGCTCTCGGTGGCAATCGTGTGGAAGGTGATGAAGGGGTTGGCGGCTATGGCGGGCGAGAGATCGGCGCGGAACACCTCCTCGCCGTTATAAGTGCAGACGAAGAGCGTGATGATGTCGCGCGGAATGAGTGCGCCGTTGAAGCCGACGCGGAAGCCCGATTCCATCGAATGCGCGATCAGCGTCTTGATCTCGATGATGTCGCCGCGCTTGGCCTTGGCGGGAACGTTGATCAGCGTGCGCGCCATCACTCGATGCCCTCGACGCAGGCGGCAATGGTGACGATGACGTCGGCACTCGCGCACCAGAAGGTGCCGTCGCTCATCTCGGCGATTGCGACGACGCGCTGCGCATCGGCGAGCTTGATGCGCGTCGCGACGCGCGCGCGGCCGGCGCGCGGCCCGAGACGGGCGGTCAGCACGTAGGGCTGCGGATTCTTCTCGTTGAAGACGTGGATCGCCTTGACGTGCTCGGCCTCGGTCATCGGACTCTCGACCGCGACGGTGAGCGGCACGGCATTGCCGTTCTCGACCAGCGGCGGCATTTCGAGCGTCACTCTGCCCTCGCGCAATTGGGCGTCGCCGACGATCTCGGCGATCGCGCCACGCAACGCTTCGGGCGTGGCGCCGACCGGTCTGCCGGCGACGATCGAGGCCAGCCCGGCGCCGGCGGCGAGCCGCGCCGAAGCGGCGAGGAAACGGCGGCGGCTGCTGCGAAATTCGCTCATCTCGCTCGCATCCTAGTCGCGCAGCGTCATCAGGAAGGCGACGACGTCCTCGATCTGCTCGGCGCTCAGCACCGGCTTGCCGGCGAAAGCCGGGGCGACGCGGATCAGCCCCTCGGTGCGGTAATAAGGCGGCATGATGGTCTCGGGATTGAGCCGGGCGGCATCGACGATGCGCAGGCGGAGCTGCCCCGCCGACCAGCGCGACCCGGCGCCCGCCAAGCTCGGCGCCAGCGTGCCCTGAAGTGGCTCTTCAGGAAACGGCCCGCTATGGCAGAGCAAGCAGAGCCCGACCTGGCGGTTGACGACGATCGCGCGGCCGCGCGCCGGATCGCCGGCAGCTTCGCCGAGCGGCGCCGGAATGGCATCGCCGACGATCGTGTGAGGCAGCAGCGTCGCGTCGGCTACGGTCATGGCGGCGAGCATGGCCGTCCCAGCGAGCGCGGATAGGGCGACCGCCAGCATGACGGCGCGCTCAACCGAAGACTTCCGCGGTGATCGTATTGAACCAGCCATTGGCCAACTCAGCTTCCTCGGCACGGAACGTCGCCGGCGCATCGAGCGGGCTGACGCCGCCGGCGCCTTCGACATCGACCAGCAGGCCCTTCACCGGGTGGTAGACGCCCGCGATCGAGATGCCGTAATCCGGCGCGACGAGACTATAGCAGGTATTGATCAGCTTGGGCTCGGTGGGCGTGCCGCCGGCGAGCAGCGTCGCCACCGCGGCAGCGCAGATCTTGGCCTGGGCATTCGCCGCGAAGGCCGATTTCGGCATGGCGCCGGCGATCGCCGCGTCGCCGATGACATGGATGTCGGGCTGCAAGGTCGAGGCGAAGCTCACCGGGTCGATCGGGCACCAGCCGGTGCGGTCGGCGACGCCGGCGAGCGCGGCGATACCGGCCGCCTTCTGCGCCGGGATGACGTTGGCGACATCCGCCTTGTGGGCGGCGAAATCGGTGCTCAGCGTCAACGTCGCCGGATCGACCGAGGTGACCTTGCCGCCCGATGACAGCGGGACCCATTCGAGAAGACCGGGATAGAGCGCGGCCCAGGCATTCTGGAACAGGCGCTGCTTCGAGAACGCGTCCTTGGCGTCGAGGATGATGAGCTTCGATTTCGGCTTCTTCGTCTTGAGATACCAGGCGATGAGGCTCGCCCGCTCATAGGGGCCGGGCGGGCAGCGGAAGGGATTGGCCGGCGCCGTGATGACGACGAGCCCGCCATCCGCCATCGCATCGAGCTGACGGCGCAGCAGCAAGGTCTGCTTGCCGGCCTTCCAGCCATGCGGCATGCGCGACGCCGCCGCCTCGTCATAGCCCGGCAGGTCCTTCCAGTTGAGATCGATCCCCGGCGCCAGCACCAGCCGGTCGTAATTGAGCACCGTGCCGTTCGCCAAGGTCACGCTGCGCGACGGCGGATCGACGGCGACGGCGGGAACGAAGGACAGCGCGACGCCGTCCTTTTCGAGCGAATCATAGCCGAAGGTCTGCGCCTCGAGCTCGCGCAGCCCGATGATGACGCCGTTGCTGAACGGACAGGCGATGAATTTGGCATTCGCCTCGACCAGGGTCACGGTGAGGCGCGGATCGCTGCGCTTGAGCATACGGGCACAAGTCGCGCCGGCAAAGCCGCCGCCGATGACGACGACGCGGCCGCTCGCCCCCTGCGCCAGAGCGGGCAGCGGCAGCAACGCCGCCGAGGCGCCGGAAGCGGCCGCTTTGAGGAAGTCGCGCCGGCTGGTGCGGCTGCCGCTCATGGTCGGGCCTCGCTCAGTTCTTCTGCGCCGCCAGCCAGGCGGCGATCGCGCCTGTCTCCTCGACGCTGAAGCCCTTGGCGATGCGGTCCATGACAGTCGCCGGCCGCTTCCCGGCGCGAAACGCCTGCATCGCGGCGACGATCTCGCCGGCATCGCGGCCGGCAAGACGCGGCACCGTCGTCGCAACGCCGGCGCTGGACGCGTGGCAGCCCGAGCACGAGGCGGCGCCCGGTGGCGGCGGCGCCGCGCGCGCCGCCACCGATGCCAGCAGGACGATCACCGCCAGGCCAATCGTCGCTAGGAAGGCGCGCGCCAACCGCATCGCGCGATCACGCCGCGGCGAGATCGTGGTTCATCAGCGGGAAGGAGCGGATGCGCTTGCCGGTTGCCGCGTAGATCGCGTTGAGCACGGACGGCGCCGCTACCGCGATGGTCGGCTCGCCGACGCCGCCCCAGAAGCCGCCCGACGGCATCAGTATCGCCTCGACCTCGGGCATCTCGTCGATGCGCATGACGTTGTAGCTGTCGAAATTGGTCTGCTCGATGGCGCCGTCCTTGACGGTGCATTCGCCGTAGAGCATCGCCGAGAGGCCGTAGACGAACGAGCCGGCGACCTGGCGCTCGATCTGGGCCGGATTCACCGCGGTGCCGGGATCGGTGGCGGCGACGATGCGATGGATCTTCAGCCGCCCCTCCTTGCTGACCGAGACCTCGGCGCAGGCGGCGACATAGCTGCCGAAGCCCATGATCTGGGCGAGGCCGTGATAACGGCCCGCCGGCGCCTTGCCATAGCCGGCCTTCTCGGCCACCGCGTTGAGCACGGCGAGATGCTTGGGCTTCAGGAGCTTGCGGCGGAACTCGAGCGGATCCTGCCCCGCTGCCTTCGCCAGCTCGTCCATGAAGCATTCGACGTAGATCGCGTTGTGGTTGATGTTCACGCCGCGCCAGAAGCCGGCCAGGATATGCGTGTTGCGCATCGCATGGTCGATCAGGAGATTCGGGATGTTGTAGCCGAACTGACTTTCCGCGCCGCCGGGGTTGAGTCCCTGGAAGGTCACCGGGTCCAATCCGTTCTGCAGATTCTGCGGCGCCAGCGAGGCGAGGATCGACTGGCCCGAGATGCGCATGTGCAGCCCGACGAGATTGCCCGCGGCATCGAAGCCGCCGCTCAGCTTGCATTGCGTGATCGGGTGATAGGCGCAATGCGTCATGTCCTCCTCGCGCGTCCACAGCAGCTTGACCGGCGTGCCCGGCATCTGCATGGCGATGAGCACGGCCTGGCGGATATAGTCTGTGCGGCCGCGCCGGCCGAAACCGCCGCCGAGCATGACCTTGTAGACTTCGCATTTCTCGACCGGAAGGCCGGACGTCTCGGCGACCGTGGCGAGCGCCGCCTCGCCGTTCTGCGTCGGCCCCCAGACCTCGCATTTCTCCGG
>DATAQP010000434.1:0-2614 GCA_036264595.1 Allostellaceae bacterium | reverse complement strand
CCGCCGGGCATGCTGCGGCCGGCCGCCAAAGGGGGAGGGAAGATACGATGAATTCGGTCTGGACATCGGCGACGGTCAGTCTCGGCGGCGTGCCGCAGTTCCTGCTTTATTTTCTCGCCGCGCTTCTGCTCGTCGTGGTCTTTCTTGTCCTCTACACGCTGATCACGCCGCAGCGCGATATCGCGCTCATTCGAGAGGGCAATACCGCGGCCGCGATCAGTCTCGGCGGCACCCTCCTTGGCTTCGCCATTCCGCTGAGCAAGAGCATTAGCCAAAGCCACGATCTCATCGACATGGCGGTCTGGTCGACAATCGCTCTGATCGTGCAGCTTGCCGTTTTTGGGCTGACCGGCCTCGTTATCGCGCATGAAGGCGACAACATCGCCAAAGGCGACATGGCGACCGCCTCATTCCTCGCTCTCGCCTCAATCAGCGCCGGCCTGATAAGCTCGGCCGCCATGACCTACGGACCCTGACCTGGGCGACCGCACTCCGCCTCAGCGAGGCGGCGCGTACTTGACCACCGTCTGCTCGATCGCCCCGAAGATCGAGTTGCCGGCGGGATCGAGCATCTCGATGCGCACGCGGTCGCCGAAGCGGAGGAACGGCGTTTCCGGCTGGCCCTTCTCGATCGTCTCGATCATGCGGCGCTCGGCAAGGCAGGACGAGCCGGAAGCGGGATTGCGGTTCGACACCGTGCCCGAGCCGATGATGCTGCCGGCCTTGAGCTCACGCGTGCGCGCGGCATGGGCAATCAGGGTGGAAAAGTCGAAATTCATGTCGGCACCGGCATTCGGCCTGCCGAGCAGCGAGCCGTTGAGATGGCTGATCAGCGGCAGATGGACGGTGCGTCCGTCCCAGGCGGCGCCGAGCTCGTCCGGCGTCACCGCGACGGGCGAGAAGGCAGTCGCCGGCTTCGCCTGGAAGAAGCCGAAGCCCTTGGCCAGCTCGTTGGGGATGAGGTTCCTGAGGCTGACGTCGTTGACCAGCATGACGAGCTTGATGTGGTCGGCCGCCCGCGCCGTGGTAATCCCCATCGGGACGTCGTCGGTGACCACCGCCACCTCGGCTTCGAGATCGATGCCCCAGGCCTCATCGGCGGCCAGGATGTCGTCGCGCGGTCCGATGAAGCTGTCCGAGCCGCCTTGATACATCAGCGGATCGCCGTAGAGGCTCTGCGGCATCTCGGCCTTGCGCGCCTTGCGCACGAGCTCGGCGTGATAGAGATAGGCGGAGCCGTCGGCCCATTGATAGGCGCGCGGCAAGGGCGAGGCGGCTTCGCGCGGGTCGAACGGCATGGCATCGTGACGCTGCCCATGATCGAGGAGATCCGCGATTGCGCGCAGCTCGCTGGCGCAGACCGCCCAATCGTCGAGCGCCGCCTGCAGCGTGCGCGCGATGCCGGGAACGGCGACGGCGCGCGTGAGATCGTGGCTGACGACGACGAGCGTGCCGTCTCGGCCGCCCGATTTGAGGCTTGCGAGCTTCACGACTTGCCGGCGTCAACATGCGGGGCCGGCGCGCGCCAGCTCTCGGCATAGCCGGCGAACTCGACGCCCTCGGGCAGCGTCGCGATGTCGAGCGCGTCGCGCGCATCGACCATGACAGCCACCTCGTCCATCTCACCCTTTTTCGGCGTCAGCATGCCCTTGAGCGCCTTGGGATGCGGCCCATGGGTGAAGCCGCTGGGGTGCAGCGTCACCATGCCGGGATGGATGTTGTCGCGCGAGAAGAAGCTGCCGCGGTGATAGAAGATGACCTCGTCGTAATCGTCGTTGTTGTGGAAGAACGGCACCTTGAGCGCGCCCGGATCGCTCTCGAACGGGCGCGGCACGAAGGTGCAGACGACGAACCGGCCGGCGACGAAGGTCGAGTGCACGGAAGGCGGCAGGTGGTAGCGGTGGCTCATTACCGGACGCAGATCGCGCCAGTTGATGCGCACCGCCGCAAGATCGCCCTTCCAGCCCACCGCATCGAGCGGATTGAACGGATAGGTCACCGTCGAGAGCTGGTTACGCCGCTTGACGTCGACATGCCACGGCCCGGCGAGCTTCTGCTGCGCCGTGAACGTCGCGTCGATCGCCGGCACGTCGAGCATGGCGGGATCGAAGATGGCGTGGGCGCCGAGCATGCCCTTATCGGGCAACCGGTAGCTGTCGTTTGTCGCCTCGATGAGAATCGCGGTGACCGGGCCGTCGCATTCGATGCGCCACATCGTGCCGCGCGGCAGCACGATGTAGTCGCCGTCACGAAAGCGCAGATGGCCGAAATCGCAGAACAGGCTGCCGCTGCCCTCATGGACGAAGATGAGCTCGTCGCCGTCGCCGTTGCGTACGAGACGATCCATCGCCCCCTCGGTGCGCCACTGGCGGAAGCGCAGGTGCGGGTTCGACAGCACCGCATCGGCCTCCCAGGGCGAGGCGGCGACGGCGTTGATCCGGGTGAGGTCGAAGGCGCGCGGGCGCAGCGGCCCCTCCCAGCTCGTCCAGCCGGTCGGCGGGTTGGCGTGGTAGAACTGCGTCGAGGGACCGAAGAATCCCTCCTTCCCCATCTCGCGCTCATAGGTGCCCGCCGGCAGATCGGCATGCGCCTGGCGCGAGGCGGTGCCCTCGAT
>DATAQP010000423.1:0-3142 GCA_036264595.1 Allostellaceae bacterium | reverse complement strand
CTTCGGCGTGACCTCGACCAGCTCGTCGTCGCCGATATAGGAGATCGCCTGCTCGAGGGTCATGAGGCGCGGCGGCGTCAGCCGCACCGCCTCGTCCTTCGAGGTGGTGCGGATATTGGTGAGCTGCTTGCCCTTCAACGGATTGACCTCGAGGTCGTTGTCCCTGGTGTGCTGGCCGATCACCATGCCCTGATAGACCTGAGTCCCCGGGGTGATGAACATCGGCCCGCGATCCTCGAGGTTCCACAAGGCATAGGCGACGGCGACGCCGTCATCGGTCGAGATGAGGACGCCGGTGCGCCGCCCCTCGACCGAGCCCTTATAGGGGGCATAGCCGTGGAAGAGGCGGCTCATGATGCCGGTGCCGCGGGTGTCGCCGAGGAACTCGCCCTGATAGCCGATGAGGCCGCGCGTCGGCGCGAGGAAGGTGAGGCGCTGCTTGCCGCCGCCCGACGGCCGCATGTCCTGCAGCTCGCCCTTGCGGCGGCTCATCTTGTCGACGACGATGCCGGTGAACTCCTCGTCGACGTCGATCTGGATCTCCTCGATCGGCTCGAGGCGCTGGCCCGAGCCGCTATCCGTCTTGAAGAGGACGCGCGGCCGCGAGATGGCGAGCTCGTAGCCCTCGCGCCGCATCTGCTCGATGAGAACGCCCAATTGCAATTCGCCGCGCCCGGCGACTTCGAGACTGTCCTTGTCGTCGCTCTCGCGCACGCGGATGGCGACGTTGCCTTCCGCCTCGCGGCGCAGCCGCTCGACGATCATGCGCGAGGTGACCTTGGTGCCCTCGCGCCCGGCGAGCGGGCTGTCATTGACCGAGAAGGTCATCGCCAAAGTCGGCGGGTCGATCGGATCGGCATGGATGGCGACGCTGACCTCGGGGGCGCAGATCGTGTCGGCGACGGTGGTCTCGGCGAGGCCGGCGATGGCGATGATGTCGCCCGCCTGGGCTTCCTCGACCGGCCGCCGCTCAAGGCCGCGGAAGGCGAGGAGCTTGGTCAGGCGGCCCTGCTCGATGACGTGGCCGTCGCGGCTGATCGCCTTCAGCGGCATGTTGACGCGCGCCGTCCCGGCATGGATGCGCCCGGTCAGCACGCGGCCGACATAGGGATCGCTCTCGAGCGTCGTCACCAGCATGGCGAAGGGCGCGTCGGGATTGGCCACAGGCGGCTTCACATGCGAGATGATGAGGTCGAAGAGGGCGTGCAGGTTCTCGTGCGGCTGATCGAGGTCGGCGACCGCCCAGCCGTTGCGCCCGGAGGCGTAGAGGGTGGGGAAATCGAGCTGCTCCTCGTTGGCGTCGAGCACCGCGAAGAGATCGAAGATCTCGTTGTGCACGGCCTGGATGCGGGCATCGGCGCGATCCGCCTTGTTGATGACGACGATCGGCTTCAACCCCTGCTTCAGCGCCTTGGCGACGACGAACTTGGTCTGCGGCATCGGGCCCTCGGCGGCGTCGACCAGGACGACGACGCCGTCGACCATGCTGAGGATGCGCTCGACCTCGCCGCCGAAATCGGCGTGGCCCGGCGTGTCGACGATGTTGATGCGCACGTCGCGCCATTCGACCGAGGTGCACTTGGCCAGGATGGTGATGCCGCGCTCGCGCTCGAGCTCGTTCGAATCCATGGCGCGCTCCGCCACCTGCTGGTTGGCGCGGAAAGCGCCGCTCTGCCGCAGCAGCTGGTCGACCAGCGTGGTCTTGCCGTGGTCGACATGAGCGATGATGGCGATATTCCGGATATCCATGGACTCAACAATCACATCAAATCGTTACAAAATTGTGCACTGCAACATTACAGTAAGCCGGCCTGTCGCGCCAGCGCGGCGAGCGGTTGTGCCGGCCGGGCGCCGAAATGGCTGATCGCCTCGGCGGCGCACAGGCTGCCAAGGCGGCCGCATGTCGCGAGGTCGCTGCCATGTGTCAGGCCGTAGAGGAAGCCGCTGGCATAGAGATCGCCGGCGCCGGTCGTGTCGACGACTCGCGCGACCTTGGCGGCCTCGATCATATGGGTATGGTCTTGCGTCACGACAACCGAGCCCTTCTCGCTGCGGGTGAGGGCGGCGACGTCGCAATAGCGCCGCACTTGCCGTGCCGCCTCGTCGAAATCGTCGGTCTCGTAGAGCGAGCAGATCTCCGCCTCGTTGGCGAAGAGGATGTCGACATGGTGCTGGACGAGCTCGCGGAACTCGGCGCGGTGGCGGCCGACGCAGAACGGATCGCTGAGGCTGAGGCTGACGCGCCGCCCGGCGGAATGGGCGAGCTGCGCCGCCTTGCGGAAGGCCTCCTTGGCGCGTGGCGGGTCGAAGAGATAGCCCTCGAGATAGGTGATTTGGGCGGCCGCGATGATCTCGTCATCGATGTCCTCGGGGCCGAGATCGACGCAGGCGCCGAGGAAGGTGTTCATCGTGCGGTGTGCGTCCGGCGTCACGAGGATGAGGCAGCGCGCGGTCGGCGGCCCGCTACGCGCCGGCGCGGTGGCGAAGCGCACGCCGATCGCCGTGATGTCGTGGCGGAAGACCTCGCCGAGCTGATCGTTGCGCACCTTGCCGATATAGGCGCCGTCGCCGCCGAGCGAGGCGATCCCCGCCATGGTATTGCCGGCCGAGCCACCCGATTCCTCGATCCCGGGTCCCATCACCGCATAGAGCGCATCGGCGCGCGCCGCGTCGATCAGCGTCATCGTCCCCTTGGCGAGACCATGGGTGACGAGGAAGGCCTCGTCGGCCTGGACGAGAACGTCGACGATCGCATTGCCGATGCCGACGACATCGAGTGTGGCTGTCGCCATTTAGCTGATCCTGATTGGCAGGGGGGACGCGGCGCGGAGTATATAAAGCTTTGCGCCTGCCGCAAGCGCCGTGCCGGAGCGGGGGCCGCTTGGCAGAGGTTCGCCTGTAAACAACAGCGAAAAAACAGGCGTGCGATTGTGTCGAGCGGTCGCGGAGCACGTCATAGATGTTTCCGGAACGGAATCGGAGATTTCCCGCCGGTAAGGCCTATCGAAGAATATTAGCATGATTTTTCTCGCGGTATAAGTCCATTTCATGCTCAATAATAACCATAACGGTTAAACATGTCAAGTATAATCCGCCGCCTCGCGAGCCGTAGGCGAAGCAATCCGCCATCCGGCGCGTGGAT
>DATAQP010000350.1:0-7433 GCA_036264595.1 Allostellaceae bacterium | reverse complement strand
CTGCCGCATCGCCGTCAACGCGGCGCGCAGACTGTGGTTGGCCCAGATCACCGTCGAGATGCCGGCTTGGCGAAACGCCTCGGTCGGCGTCGCATAGTACATTGTCGGCACGATGACGACCGGGCAGCGATTTTCCCAACGCTCGGCGAAGGCGAGGATCTCGCCGGCTGTCGAGCGCTTGGAATGGATCAGCACGGCATCGGCCCCGGCCGCGTGATAGGCCTCGGCCCGGCGCAGCGCCTCGTCGAGCCCGTGGCCCGAGATCAGCGCCTCAATGCGGGCGACGAGCGAGAAATCCGCCTCGGTCTGGCTGTCCTTGCCGGCCTTGATGCGGCCACAGAACTCGTCGATCGCGGCGAGCGGCTGCGCCTCGCCGATGAAGGAGTTGGTCTTGGGGAAGAGCTTGTCCTCGATGCACACGCCGGCGATGCCGCGCTGGCACAATTTGCGCACCAGCCGGCGGACATTGTTGAAATTGCCGTAGCCGGTATCGCCGTCGACGAGGATCGGCACAGTCGTCGCGTCGGCCATGAACTCGAGGATGTCGAGCACCTGGGTCCACGACGCCTCATTGTTGTCGCGCACGCCGAGCGCCGCGGAGATCGCCAGGCCGGAGGCCCAGATCGCCGGGAAACCAGCCTCCTCGACGAGCTTTGCCGAAAGCCCGTCATGCGCCTCCATCAGGAAGGAGAGCTCAGGCGAGGTCAGCTCGTGGCGGAGCGCAGCGCAGCGGCGCGCCGCCAGCGACTGTGAGAGACGCTGGTGGTCGGACTCAACACGGATCGGCGTCATGGTCATGGAGGTTTCCATGAAATTCGCGGTTGGCGCGAACCGTCGATGAACCGCCGACCCTTGTCAACCGCCGGCGAAAGGATCGACGCGGCGCACCAGCCGCACAAAACGGCGCGATGGTTTTGTGATTTAGCGTATGATCGGGTGGTAGGGGTACATGCCAAGATAGGGAGTGCGACATGGTGCGAGGGGTAGGGCTGTCGGCAATACTCATAGGTCTTAGCCTTCTCGGCACCTCGGCATGGGCACAGGAGGCATTCACCCCCGGCGTCATCTTCGATATGGGCGGCAAGTTCGACAAATCCTTCAACGAGGTGGCCTATGTCGGCGCCGAGCGCTTCAAGAAGGAGACCGGCATCGTCTATCGCGAGTTCGAGATCACCAATGAGGGGCAGCGCGAGCAGGCGCTTGCCAACATGGCGCGGCGCGGCGTCACCATCGTCGTCGCCATCGGCTTCAGCCAACGCACGCCGGTCGAGACCGTCGCCAAGCAATATCCGAACGTCAAGTTCACCATCGTCGACGCGGTGGTCGACCTGCCCAACGTGCAATCCGTGGTCTATCGCGAGCAGGAGGGCTCGTTCCTCGTCGGCATGCTGGCGGCGATGAAATCGCAGAGCGGCAAGGTCGGCTTCATCGGCGGCATGGACATCCCGCTGATCCGGAAATTCGAGCTCGGTTACGAGGAGGGTGCCCGCTACGCCAACCGCAAGGTCGAGGTGCTGCAGAACATGACGGGCTCGACCCCCGCTGCCTGGGCCGACCCGACGCGCGGCGCCGAGCTGGCGCGCAGCCAGTTCGATCGCGGCGTCGACGTCGTGTTCGCCGCCGCCGGCACGACCGGGCTCGGCGTGCTGCAGGCGGCGGCGGATGCCGGCAAGCTCTCGATCGGCTCCGATTCCAACCAGAACTACCTGCATCCGGGCTCGGTGCTGACCTCGATGCTGAAACGCGTCGACAATGCCGTCCACATCGCCTTCAAATCGGCGCAGGCCGGGAGCTGGAAGCCGGGCATCCAGGTCATCGGCCTGGCCGAGGACGGCATCGGCTACGCCATGGATGCCAACAACGCAGAACTTGTCACGCCCGAGATGACCGCCAGGCTCGAAGCGGCCAAGGCCGAGATCATCGCCGGAAAGATCAAGGTCACGGACTACATGGCGAAGTAGGCGGGGCGACGCAGGCGGGCGGTCCGGCGGGAGCGGCGATGGACGACAGCGTCCCCGCGGTCGAGCTGCGCAGCATCGGCAAGAGCTTCGGCACGACGGTGGCGAATCGCGACGTCGATCTCGTCGTCGCGCGCGGCTCGATCCACGGGCTGGTCGGCGAGAACGGCGCCGGCAAGACGACGCTGATGAACATCCTCTATGGCTCTCTCCAGCCCGATCGCGGCGCGATCCGCCTCGACGGCGCCGCCGTCCGGCTGCGCAACCCGGCCGATGCGATCGCCCACGGGATCGGCATGGTGCATCAGCATTTCATGCTCGTCGACCGCTTCACCGTGCTCGACAATCTGCTGCTCGGCGCCGAAGGCGGAGGCTGGCTTGGCGGCGCGCGGCGCGCACGCAGCGAGCTCGCCCGCCTCGCCGCCGATTATGGGCTCGTCATCGGTCCCGCCGCGGTGATCGAGGATCTCCCGGTCGGGCTGCAGCAGCGCGTCGAGATCATCAAGGCGCTGTTTCGCGGCGCCGAAATCCTCATCCTCGACGAGCCCACCGCGGTGCTGACGCCGCAGGAGGCCGACCATCTCTTCCGCATCCTGCGCGGCCTCGCCGGCGAGGGCAAGACGATCATCCTCGTCACCCACAAGCTGCGCGAGGTCATCTCGGTGACCGACCGCGTCACCGTGATGCGCCAGGGCGCGGTGGTCGCCGAGCGGGTGACGCGCGAGACCGACGAGGCCGAGCTCGCCGCGCTGATGGTCGGCCGCCAGGTTACGCTGCGCCAGACGCGAACGGCGCGGCGCCCGGGCGCGCCGGTGCTCGCAGTGGACGGTCTGCGGGTCATCGACGCCACCGATCAGGCGTTGCTGAAGGACATTGCCCTCACGGTGCGCGCGGGCGAGATCGTCGGCATAGCCGGCGTCGCCGGCAACGGACAGTCGGAGCTGCTCGCGGCGCTTGCCGGGCTGATCGTGCCGGCGTCCGGACGGATCCGCCTCAACGGCGAGGACATCACCACGCTCGACGCGCGGGCGCGGCGGCGGCGCGGCATCGGCCACATTCCGGAGGATCGGCTGCGCGCCGGTCTCGTGCCTGATCTCGTTGCCGCCGAATGCACCATCCTCGGCGATCAGCGGGAGAAGCGATGCAGCGGAAAGCTGCTGCTCCATCACGACGCCATACGCGCCGAGACGCTCTCGCGCATGCGCGACTACGACGTCCGGCCGGCCGATCCCGACCTGCGCGCCAGCCTGTTCTCCGGCGGCAACCAGCAGAAGCTGGTCTGCGCCCGCGAGATGGCGCAGCGCCCGGTCCTGCTGCTCGTCGGGCAGCCGACGCGCGGCGTCGATATCGGCGCCATCGAGTTCATCCATCGCCGCCTGCTCGCGCTGCGCGATTCCGGTAGCGCCATTCTCCTGGTCTCCGTCGAACTCGACGAGATCCGTGCACTGTCCGACCGCATCCTGGTGATGGCCGACGGCGCCATCGTCGGCGAGCTACCGCCCCATTCCGACGAGCGCACGCTCGGTTTGCTGATGGCGGGAATTGGAGCAGCGGCATGATGGACGTTTCGCGTGCACCGAATAGCCCCTCTCCCCTTGCTCCCGGCGTGGCTTCGCCACGCCTGCCGCAAGGGGAGAGGGGCTTTTCACGAGCGCCGCGATGACTGCGCCGCTTCCCGCCTGGGCGGAGTATGCGCTGCTGCCGCTGGCCAATCTCGTCGCGGCGCTGGCGCTCTCCGGCCTCGTCGTGCTGGCGGTCGGGCAGGATCCGCTCGCCGCGCTCGCCATCCTGGTCGAGGGCGCGATCGGCAGCCAGGAGGGCATCGGCTTCACGCTCTATTACGCCACCACCTTCATCTTCACCGGCCTCGCCGTCGCCATCCCCTTCCATGCCGGTCTCTTCAATATCGGCGGCGAAGGCCAGGCGACGCTCGGCGGCATCGGCGTCACCCTCGTCTGCCTGCCGCTCGGCGGCGCGCCGCTCTGGCTCGTCCTGCCCCTGGCCCTCGTCGCCGCAATGGGATTCGGCGCCGCCTGGGCGCTCATCCCCGCCTGGCTGCAGGCGCGGCGCGGCAGCCACATCGTCATCACGACAATCATGTTCAACTTCATCGCCGCGACGCTGCTCACCTGGCTGCTCGTCGACGTACTCATCGCGCCCGGCCAGAGCACGCCGGAATCCTCGACCTTCGCCACGGCGATCTGGCTGCCGACGATGCAGGCCATGCTTGGCGCGCTTGGCATCGCGGTGAGCGCGACGCCGCTCAACCTCGCCTTCTTCATCGCCCTCGCCGCCGGCGCGCTGGTCTGGCTCTTCATCTGGCACACGCCCTTCGGCTACGAGATTCGGGTCGCCGGGCTGAGCGAGGGGGCGGCGCGCTATGGCGGCATCTCGGTCGAGCGCGTCATCGTGCTGGCGCTCTGTCTCGGTGGCGCCTGCGCCGGCCTCGCCGCGATCAATGACGTGATGGGCGCGCATCACCGTCTGCTGCTCAACTTCACCGCCGGGGCGGGCTTCATCGGCATCGCCGTCGCGCTGATGGGACGCAACCATCCGCTCGGCATCGTCCTTGCCGCCATCCTCTTCGGCGCGCTCTACCAGGGCGGCAGCGAGCTTTCCTTCGAGATGCCGAAATTGCAGCGCGAGCTCGTCATCGTCATCGAGGGGCTCATCATCCTGTTCTGCGGCGCGCTGGAGAATCTCTTCCGCCGGCCGCTCGGCCGCCTGCTCGCAATGGCGGCGTCGATCACGAAGACGTGGCCGTCATGAGCGACGATCTCCTCATCCAATCCATCTCGCTGCTGGCGGCGACGCTGCGCCTGGCGACGCCGCTGGTCCTCGCCGCGCTTGGCGGGCTGTTCAGCGAGCGGGCCGGTGTGGTCGATATCGGGCTCGAGGGCAAGATGCTGGGCGCCGCCTTCGCCGCGGGCGCGACCGCCGCGGTCACCGGCTCGGCCTGGCTCGGCCTCGCCGCGGCCATCGCCGTCGCAATCGCCCTCGCGCTGGTGCATGGCTATGCCGCGATCACTCATCACGGCAACCAGGTGGTGTCAGGCATGGCGCTCAATATCCTGGTCGCCGGCCTCGCCCCGAGCCTGGCTGCGGCCTGGTTCCAGCAGGGCGGCAACACGCCGCCGCTCGCCGGCGCCGCGCGCTTCGCCGCGATCGATCTGCCTTTCGCCAAGACGGTGAACGCGCTGCCCGGCATCGGCTTGCTGTTCGACCAGCTCGTCGACGGCCACACGCTGCCGGTCTATCTCGCCGCCGCCGCCGTGCCGCTCACCGCCCTCATCCTGACGCGCACCCGCTTCGGCCTTCGCCTGCGCGCCGTCGGCGAGAACCCGCAGGCGGTCGATACAGCGGGCATCTCGGTGGCACACCTGCGCTACCGGGCCCTGCTCTGCACCGGCCTGCTCTGCGGCATCGCCGGCGCCGATCTCTCGCTGGCGCAGAGCGCCGGGTTCTTCCGCGACATGACGGCGGGGCGCGGCTATCTCGCCCTCGCCGCCCTCATCTTCGGCAAGTGGCGGCCGTTGCCGACCTTGCTCGCCTGTCTGCTCTTCGCCTTCGCCGATGCGATGCAGACGCGGCTGCAGGGCGTCGCCCTGCCGTGGGTCGGCGTCATCCCGGTTCAATTCATCCAGGCCCTGCCCTATATTCTGACCGTCCTGCTGCTCGCGGGCTTCGTCGGCAGGGCGAGACCGCCCAAGGCCATCGGCATGCCCTATGTGACGTCACGATGAGCGGCGACACGAGCGCCCTCGCAGAGCTGATCGCGGCGGCCGCCGCTGCCCGCGCCAATGCCTACGCGCCCTATTCGCGCTTCGCCGTCGGAGCGGCGATCCGCAGCGTGGACGGCACGCTCCATGCCGGCGCCAATGTCGAGAACGCCGCCTATCCGCAAGGGCAGTGCGCCGAGGCCTCGGCGATCGGCGCGATGATCGCCGCCGGTGGGAGGCGGATCAGCGAGATGGCGGTGCTCGCCGATGGCGCCGCTCTGTGCGCGCCCTGCGGCGGCTGCCGCCAGCGCATCCGTGAATTCGCCGATCCCGCCACTCCCATCCATCTTTGCGGTCCCGAAGGGCTGCGTCGCACCGTCACGCTCGGCGAGCTGCTGCCGCTCGCTTTCGGGCCGGACAATCTGCCGCCATGAGAGCGGCCGCGCGTCTCGTCGCCATCCTCCTCCTGCTCGGCTTGGCGCCACAGGTCGCGGCGCAGCCGACGCCGCCGGCATCCTCCGCCGTTCTCGACGAGGTCTGGCGCACGGTGAACGAGCGCTTCTACGACCCCCATTTCGGCGGCCACGATTGGGCGGCGATTGGCGACACCTATCGCGACCTCGCACGCGATACCGCGCCGGCGGCGCTGCCTGATCTCATCAACCGCATGCTCGGCGAGCTCGGCGCCTCGCATACTGCCTATCTGACGGCGGACGACGCCGCCTACTATGACCTCGCCGACATCTTCTCGGGCGCCCTGCGGCATGAGCTGCCACGCTTCTTTCCCAACGGCGAGGTGAGCTATGTCGGGATCGGCGCCCTGACTCAGACGCGCGACGGCAAGGTCTTCGTCTACGGGCTTCCCGCCGGTCTGCCGGCGGCGCGCTCGGGACTCAAGACCGGCGACGAGGTTGTCGCCGCCGACGGTGCCGAATTCGAGCCGGTCAAATCCTTCGCCGGCAAGGAGGGCCAGACCGTTACCCTGACGATACGTCGCACGGCGGGCGGCCCGACCGAGACGCTCGCGGTAACGCCGGAGCGGATCAAGCCCGACGAGGCCTATCTCGCGGCGATCGAGGCGAGCGCCCGCATCATCGCCGCTGAAGGGCGGCGGATCGGCTATATTCGGATCTGGTCCTATGCCGATCGCGCGTACCAGCGCGCGCTCGAAGAGGCGATCACCAGCGGCCCGCTCAAGGATGCCGATGCGCTGATCTGGGATCTGCGCGGCGGCTGGGGCGGTGCCCAGCCCTCCTATCTCGACCTCTTCGATCCGCGCGGCCCGGCGATGACCGTCATCCACCGCTCGGGAAGGACGGAGACCGTCAACGCGCGCTGGCGCCGGCCGGTGGTGCTGCTGATCGATGGCGGAACGCGCAGGGGCAAGGAGATCCTCGCCTACGGCTTCAAGAAATACGGCTTCGGTCCGCTCGTCGGCACCACCACCAAGGGCGACGTGCTGGCGGCGACCGCCTTCATGCTGAGCGACGGCAGCCTGCTCGAGCTCGCCGTCGAGGATGTGCGCGTCGACGGCGAGCGGCTCGAAGGGCACGGCGTCGCGCCGACCATCGAGGTACCGTTCGAGCTCGAATATTCCGCCGGCGCCGATCCGCAGCTCGAGCGCGCCCTCGCCGTCGCCGCGCAATCCGTGCATGGCTGAGCCGGCGAACACCGAAGCCACGGCGGTGGCGCGCTCCGCGGCACTGATCCGCGAGCTTGCCGGAACGCCGGCACCGTGCCTGGCCATCATCCTCGG
>DATAQP010000349.1:0-17756 GCA_036264595.1 Allostellaceae bacterium | reverse complement strand
CAATTGGGCGCAGCGCCTGTCGGGCGGCGAGCAGGAACGGCTCGCCTTCGCCCGCGTGCTGCTCGCCCGGCCCTCGGTCATCTTCCTCGACGAGGCGACGGCGGCGCTCGATGAGGACAGCGAGGGGGTGCTCTACCGCATGCTGCGCGAACTGCCCTGGCATCCGACCATCATCAGCGTCGGCCACCGCTCCACGCTGCGCCCCTTCCACAGCGACCTCTTCAATCTCGCCCGGGACCGCGCCCAGTCTCTGCCGCAAGGCGCCGATTGAGCGCGAGGGACGATCCCGGCGCCCGCCAAGAATGGCTTGTGCTCCCGCTGCATTGCACTAAAAAGGCGCCTGCACAGGAGCTTTCGCATGTCGGAATTCGAGGAAGACGACGACAATCAGTTTCGCCGCGCCCGGCTCGACAAGCTCGCTGGGTTGCAGGCGCTCGGCGTCAATGCCTATCCCTATGGCTTCCAGCGCAGCCATGAGGCGGCGGCGCTCGAGCGCCGCCACGCCGCGCTGCCGAACGGCGCCGTCACCACGGAGCGCGTCGCCGTCGCCGGCCGCGTGCGCGCCAACCGCAACAGCGGCATGTTCATCGATCTGCACGACATGTCGGGCAAGATCCAGATCTTCAGCCACAAGGATTTCCTCAGCCCCGACCAGCTCGCCATCGTCAAGCTGCTCGATCTCGGCGACCTGATCGGCGTCGAGGGCATCGTCCGCCGCACGCCGCGCGGCGAGCTCACCATCAATGCCGAACGCGTCGTCGTTCTCGCCAAGGCGCTGCTGCCGCTGCCCGAGAAGTTCCACGGCCTCGCCGATCTCGAGACGCGCTATCGCCAGCGCTATCTCGACCTCATCATGAACCCGGAGAGCCGCGAGACCCTGCGCCGGCGCAGCCGCATCATCGGCGCGATGCGCAGCCTGCTGCTCGAGCGCGGCTATCTCGAGGTCGAGACGCCGATGCTGCATACCATTGCCGGCGGCGCCACGGCCAAGCCCTTCATCACCCATCACAACGCGCTCGACATCGACCTCTACCTGCGCATCGCCCCCGAGCTGCATCTCAAGCGCCTGGTCGTCGGTGGTTTCGAAAAGGTCTTCGAGATCAATCGCTGCTTCCGCAACGAGGGCCTGTCGCCGCGCCACAATCCTGAGTTCACCTCGCTCGAACTCTACGAGGCCTATGCCGACTACACCGACATAATGGCGATCACCGAGGCGCTGGTCGCCGCCGCCACGGTGGCGGCCGGAGATTCGCTGCACATCACCTATGGCGGCCAGGCGATCGATCTGACGCCGCCCTGGCCGCGCCGCTCGATGGCTGAGCTCGTCGAGGAGGCGACCGGCATCGATTTCCTCGCTTTCGACAATGCCAAGGCGGCGGTCGACGCAGCGCGCAGCACTGGCGCGGAGATCGGCGGCAATGCGAGCTGGGGCCACGCGCTCGAGGCGGCCTTCGCACACCGCGTCGAAGCGAGCCTGATCCAGCCCACCCATGTCACGGATTTCCCGCGCGACATCTCGCCGCTCGCCAAGGCGCATCGCGGCGGCGACCCGCGCCTCGTCGAGCGCTTCGAGACCTATGTCAATGGCTGGGAGGTCGCCAACGCCTTCTCCGAACTGACCGACCCGCGCGACCAACTCGCCCGCTTCGCGGCGCAGATGGAGGCGCGCGCCGGCGGCGACGAGGAGGCGCAGATGCTCGACGCCGATTACGTGGCAGCGCTCGAATACGGATTGCCGCCCACCGGCGGCCTCGGCATCGGTCTCGACCGGCTGGTCATGATCTTGACCGACAGCCCGTCGATCCGCGACGTCATCGCCTTCCCGACGATGCGGCCGAAGGGGTGAGGGCGGGCTTGCCTTGCGAGTATTCCTTACCATATTGTAAGGACTATTCTGAAAGGTAAGTCCGATGGCGACGGCAACGCTTACCAGCAAAGGCCAGATCACGGTGCCGAAAGAGGTCCGCGATCAGCTTCATCTGTCGGCCGGCGATCGGGTGCGCTTCCTCACCGATGGCGAGGGAAGGGTCGTCATGGTTCCGGCGACGATCTCGATAACGGAACTGCGCGGCTGCCTGCCGGCGCCAAAGCGCGCGGTGACGCTCGCCGAGATGGACGAAGCGATTGCTGCAGCAGCAACCGGTGAGCCGCCCCGGCGCAAACGGTGATTGGCCTCGATACGAACGTCCTGGTCCGCTACCTTGTTCAGGACGATGCTCGCCAAGCTAACGCGGCCGCCAAGCTCATAGCGCGCCATTGCTCGAAAGAGCAACCCGGCCGCATCAGCCTCGTCGTCCTCTGCGAGCTGGTATGGGTGCTGTCGCGAGCCTATCGGTTTTCGTCACCAACGATCGCCGGCGTCATCGAGAAGCTGCTGCAAACCGCCGAGCTCGAGATCGAGAGCGCCGATATAGCGTGGGCCGCCTTGCGGCTTTATCGCTCCGCAGATGCGGGTTTTGCCGACGCTGTGATCGGTCTGTGCAATCAGCAGGCGGGGTGCCAACTCACGGCAACCTTCGATGCCGGCGCCGCACGGCTCGCTACGTTCGGCGACGTCACGCAACTGATCGCGTAGCGGCGAAATATCTCAGCGGTTCTGCGGGCTCGGAGCACGCCATGACGCCAGCGTGGCGTTTCGCCTCGCTCTCGCAACCCCGGCCGCCGGAGGCCCCGGCATGTCACGAAACCTTCGCTTAGGCTGGCTAAGGTCTGGGGCACGAGCGGTCGCACCGCAGGGGGCGTAACGATGCTGGTGTTCGAGGGCGTGTCGCGCCGTTTTGGCGCCAAGGCAGCGGTCGACGATGTGACCATCTCGATCCCGACCGGCGCCTTCATCGGTGTCATCGGGCGGTCGGGCGCCGGCAAGTCCACCTTGCTGCGCATGACCAATCGTCTGGTCGATCCGTCGCAGGGCCGCATCGTGTTCGACGGAATCGACGTGACGAAGCTGAGCGGGCAGGGGCTACGCGACTGGCGCGCCAATTGCGCCATGATCTTCCAGCAGTTCAATCTCGTCGGCCGGCTCGACGTCCTCACAAACGTGCTGATGGGACGGCTCAACCAGGTCGCAATCCTGCGCGGAATACTGCGGTTGTGGAGCAAAGAGGATAAGATCATCGCGCTTTCCGCGCTCGAGCAATTCGACATTGGCAATCTCGCCGCGCAGCGCGCCGACCAGCTCTCGGGCGGTCAGCAGCAACGCGTGGCGATCGCCCGGGCGCTGGTGCAGGAGCCGCAGATCATCCTGGCCGACGAGCCGATCGCCTCGCTCGACCCGCGCAACACCAAGATCGTCATGGACGCGCTGCAGCGCATCAACCGTCATTTCGGCATCACCGTCATGTGCAACCTGCACTCGCTCGATCTGGCGCGCAACTATTGCGACCGCTTAGTGGGCATGGCGCAGGGCCGCGTCGTCTTTAACGACGTGCCGGCGGCACTGACCGAAACCGTCGCCCGCGAGCTCTACGGCCTCGAGGCCAGCGAGGCGATGGCAGAACCTGAAGCGGCGGACCTGAACGGGGTTGGGGCTCCCGCCCTGGCCTGATTGCCGGCCGGCCGCAGCATCTCAGTCGAACCCAATGCACCGCTGTAATCAAAACAGGAGAGACGCATGCTTACTCGCCGTTCGTTGCTCGGCCTCGCGGCCGCCGTCGCCTTGACGTCCACTGCACAGGCACAAGGTTGGAAGGCCAAGTATCCGGAGCTCGTCTTCGGTGCCGTCCCGGCCGAAAACGGCGCCGGCGTCTCGGACCGCTTCGCCCCCTTCATGGACTACCTCTCGAAAGAGCTCGGCACCAAAGTCACGCTGCGCGTCGCCAACGACTATGCCGCCGTCATCGAGGGGCAGCGCGCCGGCAACATTCATATTGCCTATTACGGCCCCGCATCCTTCGCCCGCGCCCGCGTCATCGGCGTCAAGACCGACGCCTTCGCCATCGACGTCAACAGCGACGGCTCCAAGGGCTACTATTCAGTCTTCTACGTGCTTGCCAAGAACCCCTATCGGAAGATCGAAGACCTCAAGGGCAAGAATCTCGGTCTCGTCGATCCGAACTCGACCTCGGGCAACAACATGCCGCGGTTCAAGCTCAATCAGCTTGAGATCAACCCGGAGACTTACTTTGCCAAGGTGCAGTTTACCGGCAGCCACGAGAACGCCGTTCTCGCCCTTGCCCAGGGCACGGTCGACGTCGCCGCGAATTGGTGGAACGCGCCCGACGATTCGAACCTCACGCGCATGCTCAACAAGCACATGCTGAAGAATGCCGACGGCACGGAGATGACCAAGGATTCCTTCCGCATGATCCTGAAATCGGATCTCATCATCAACTCGCCCTACGCTTATCTCTCGAACCTGCCGGACGATCTCAAGGCCGCCATCAGCAAGGCGTTCCTGGAGGCCGCGAGCAAGGACAAGGCCGCTTTCGATCGGCTGTCGGACGGCAAGAACCTGCCGTGGCAGAAGGTCGAGAACAAGGATTACGACAAGACCATCGAGCTGATCAAATTCGTCGATTCGCTGAAGAAATCCTAACCGCCGAGGCAAGGACGAGGCGCGGCATCGCCGCGCCTCGTTCGCCATGTTTCCCGCCGAGGGAGCGGACACCCGTGGCCAGCGCCATCCGTCGACTGCCTGATGCGCAGGCGGCGGTCCGCATGAGAGCGTATGACGGCGCGATCGCGGCGCGTCGGCGGCGAACCTATCTCGGCGCCGCCCTGTTGCTGGCGATGATCGGGCTGGCCGGCAATGTCGGCGAGGTCAGCATACCGAAATTCGTCGCCAATATCGGCAATTTCACCAGCTATATCGGCCGGCTGTTCTATCTCGACAGCGGCCAGCCGGTGGTCGCCAACATCTCCGAATGGTTCTGGGGGGTGACGCAGAAAAGCAAGTGGCTGCCGCTGCTCGGCGAGACGCTGCTCATCGCCTATATCGGCACCATCACCGGCGCGGTCGGCGCCTTCATCTGGAGCTTTCTTGCGGCGCAGAACCTCGTGCCGTCGAGATGGCTGCGCGTCTTCGCGCGCCGCTACCTCGAATTCTGCCGGACCGTTCCGGAACTCGTCTTCGCGCTCATTTTCGTCGTCGCGTTCCATCTCGGGCCGCTGCCCGGCATTCTCGCCCTGGCGATCCACACGACCGGCGCGCTCGGCAAGCTGTTCGCCGAGGTGGTCGAGAATATCGACATGAAACCGGTGGAGGGCCTGACCGCCACCGGCGCGAGCTGGGTGCAGACGGTGCGCTTCGCCGTATTGCCGCAGGTGCTGTCGAACTTCGTCAGCTATACGCTTCTGCGTTTCGAGATCAACGTGCGCAGCGCCGGCATCATGGGCTTCGTCGGCGCTGGCGGCATCGGCCAGGAACTGCTCGTCAGCGTGCGCAAATTCTACTACTCCGACGTCAGCGCCATACTGTTGCTGCTGATCGCCACGGTCATGATCATCGATCTCTTGACCGAGTGGTTGCGCCACGCCCTGATCGGCCGGGAGGCGGGAACATGAGCACGCCGTCGGCTGCCTCCTCCCCCACGCCCCGCTCATCGCTGCGCGACATATCCCTGGCGCAGCGCGCCGACATCGAGGCCCGTCACCCCATCGTCTTCCGCGCCGACGTCGCGCGCCGTGCCGTGACGATCGGCATCGTGGCGGCGATTCTCGGCGTCTATGTCTTCGGCCTCGCGACGCTCGACATTTCATGGGGCGCCGTGTTCGACGGCCTCACCCGGCTCGGCGAATTCGCCGTGCTGATGATGCCGCCGAGCTTCGGCACCGCCGCCAGGCTGTCAGCCTACCTGTCCGGGCTGGCGGCGACGTTGGCGATCGCCTTTCTCGGCACGCTGCTCGCCGCAATCATTGCCTTTCCGTTCGGCTTCCTCGCCGCGCGCAACGTCATCCCCAACGTCTTCGCGCATTTTGCCGTGCGCCGGGTCCTCGACACGCTGCGGGCTATCGATACCCTGATCTGGGCGCTGATCTGGATCAACGTCGTCGGATTGGGCCCCTTCGCCGGCATCCTGGCGATCATGACGTCGGATTTCGGCGCCTTCGGAAAGCTCTTTTCCGAGGCGGTCGAGGCGACCGACGCGAAGGCGGTCGAGGGCATCCTGTCGACCGGCGGCGGCCATCTGCAGAGCGTTCGTTTCGGGTTGCTGCCGCAGGTCTTGCCGGTGCTCATCAGCCAGGTTCTCTATTTCTTCGAATCCAACACGCGCTCGGCAACGATCATCGGCATCGTCGGGGCCGGCGGCATCGGCGCCAGCCTCTATGAGGAGATCCAGGTCAACGAGTGGCAACACGTCGCCTTCCTCGTGCTGATGATCCTGATCACCGTCGCTGCCATCGATCTGATCTCCGCCCGCTTGCGCGTCGCGATCATCGGCAGACGGGCGGCCTGACCGCGAAGCCTGCGACCCCGTGGCGGGTTCGCCGTGCGCTATGCCGGCTCGAACAGCTCGACGCCGATTACGTGACGGCGCGCTCGAATACGGATTGCCGCCGACCGGCGGCCTCGGCATCGGCCTCGACCGGCTAGTCGTGATCCTGACCGAAGCCCGTCGATCCGCGACATCATCGCCTTCCTGACGATGCGGCCGAAGAGGTAGCTGACTTCTCCCTCTCCCGCTTACGGGAGAGGGTTCGTCTCGGCGACAAAGCCCGTACGTCGTCACTCCAGCGTGGCGTAGCGCTGCGGATCGACAGGCCCGAGAAGTCGTAGAGGGCATAAGCCGTGGCGCCGGCCATGTGCAGGCTACGGATTCTCCAGGCTCAGCACCTCGCTGTCGTAATCATAGGCGAAGAGCTCGGCGTGGCGGCCCCAATTGATGATGGTCTCGAGCAGCTCGTCGGCCTCCTCCTCGTCGAGATGATCCTCGAGCTCCCTGAGGAACCGCGCCTTGGGGGCGCGGTGGCCGGGGCGCTCGTCAAGCACGCGGCGGATATGGGCGGCGAGCGGGATGTGGTTCACGAGATGGTCGCCGAAGATCACCTTGCGGCGCTGGATGTCGGCATCGGCATAGGCGCGGCCGGCGATGGTCAGCTCGATGTCGCCGCCGGCCACCGTGGCGAAGCGGAGCAGCTGCAAGGTCTCGATCAGCGGCAGCAGCTCGTCGGTATCGAGACCGACGCTGTCGGCGAGATGCGGCAGGTCGGCGCGGCCGCCGTAGGGCGGCTCGGCGACCGCGTCGACGAGGCCGGTGAGCTGCTGGACCGGCGCCTGCGGCAGGCGGTAGGCGATGCCGATCGGCTCGGGTTTGGCGCCGCGCTTGCCGCCGTCGCGGCCGGGCACCGTGGTGAGCTGCGTGTAGACCTGGTCGACGATCTGGTGGAATGCGGCGCTGCCCCATTCGCGCGGGCGCGCGAGCGGCACCGCGATCTCGGAGCGGATGATGCCGGGGTCGCTGCCGAAGATGGCGATGCGGTCGGCGATCTCGACCGCCTCCTCGATATTGTGCGAGACGAAGAGGATGCCCTTGGTTGGGATGCGGCGGCCGAGCCAGAGATCCATGAGATCGCCGCGCAGCGTCTCGGCGGTCAGCACGTCGAGCGCCGAGAACGGCTCGTCGAGCAACAGGATATCGGGGTTGACGACGAGGGCGCGGGCGAAGCCGACGCGCTGGCGCATGCCGCCGGAGAGCTCCTTGGGATAGGCCGATTCGAAGCCGTCGAGGCCGATCAGGTCGATCGCCGCCAGTGCCCGCTCGCGGCGCTCGGCGCGCGCCACGCCGAGCGCCTCGAGGCCGAGCTCGACATTGCCGAGCACGGTGAGCCAGGGAAAGAGAGCGAAGCTCTGGAACACCATGGCGACGCCGTGCGCCGGGCCGTGCACCTCGCTGCCGCGGTAGCGCACGTTGCCGCTGCTCGGCTCGATGAGGCCGGCCAGGATGCGCAGGAAGGTCGATTTGCCGGAGCCGGACTTGCCGAGCACCGCGACGATCTCGCCGTCCTTCAGGTTGAAATCGATGCGGTCGAGGACGAGGCGGCCGGCACGGTCCGGCGTCTTGAAGCTCTTGCACACCGCTTCGGCTTCCATCAAAACGTCAGCAGTCATTTACGTCCCCCTCAATCGAGCCGCAGACGCTCGGCAGCGACGTCGTATAGCCGGCGCCAGAATAGACGGTTGAACAAGATGACATAGAGGCTGAGCACGGTAATGCCGAGGGCGATGCGCTGCGAATCGCCTTCCTCGGTCCATTTCGCGATATAGGCGCCGATGCCGGTCGCGGTCAGCGTGTCATTGCCCCATTTCACCACCTCGGAGACGATGCTGGCGTTCCACGAGCCGCCGGCCGCGGTGACGGCGCCGGTAATATAGGCCGGAAAGATGCCGGGCAGGATGACCCGCCACCACCACAGCCGGCCTTTGACGCCGAGATTGTCGGCGGCGAATTTGAGATCGCCCGGCAGCGCGGCGGCGGCGCCGATGACGTTGAACGCGATGTACCATTGCGTGCCGAGGATCATCAGCGGGCTGCACCAGATCTCGATGTTGAGATGAAAGCGCAAGATCAGGATGACCGCGATCGGAAAGAACAGATTGGCGGGAAACGCCGCGAGGAACTGGACGATCGCCTGGGCGCGGTCGGAAATCGCCGGCCGCAGGCCGATCCACACGCCGAGCGGCACCCAGATCAGCGAGGCGAGGGCGATCAGCAGGAGGACGCGGATCGCGGTGGCGAAGCCGAGCAGCACGACCTCGCCGATCTCCGACCACGCGATGGTCGAGCGAACGAAGACGACGAGCCAGATCAGCGCCGCCACGGCGGCGACGATGAGAATGCCGTCCCACGCACGCTCCGCCCAGAGCGGCAGCGCATAGCCGGGCGACTTTGCCAGCAGCCGCAATTTCGGCCGCCGGGTGACCAGCCGCGAGAGCGCGCCGAACACGCCGAACAGCTGCCGGGCGGTAAGCTCGACGAGATCGAAGATGCGGGCGCGCTGCAGCATGACGAGGAACCATGGCCGCTCCGGCTCCTCGCTGCCGAGCTCTTCGACCTTGAACTTGCGCGACCAGGCAAGCAGCGGACGGAACAGCAGCTGATCGTAGAGCACGATGACGACGAACATCACCAGGATGGCGTAGCAGATCGCCGTCAAATCCCGCTTCTCGATGGCCTCGGCGATGTAGGAGCCGACGCCCGGCAGCTTGATCGAATTGCCCGAGACGGTGATCGCCTCCGAGGCGACGACGAAGAACCAGCCGCCCGACATCGACATCATCATGTTCCAGACGAGGTTGGGCATGGCGTGCGGCACCTCGAGACGCCAGAACCGACCCCAGGCGGTGAGATGATACATCCGTGCGGCCTCGTCGAGATCGCCCGGCAGCGTGCGGAAGGACTGGAAGACGCTGAACGTGATGTTCCAGGCCTGCGAGGTGAAGATTGCGAAGATCGCCGCGCATTCGACGCCGAGCAGGCTGCCGGGAAACAGCGCGATGAAGCCGGTGACGGTGATAGAGAGGAAACCAAGGATCGGCACCGATTGCAGCACGTCGAGCATCGGGATCAGCACCTTCTCGGCCTGCCGGCTTTTGGCGGCGAGCGCCGCATAGGCGAGGCTGAAGACGAGCGAGGCGATGAGCGCCATGAACATGCGCAGCACCGTGCGCAGCGCGTATTCCGGCAGCACCGCCGGATCGAGCGAGATCAGCAGCTCCTCGCCGAAATTATAGGGCACGCTCATCTCGCGGCCGCCCCAGGCGACGAGGGCGATGCTGCCGAGCACGAGCGGCAGCGCGATCAGGTCCCAGATCGTCGGTCGCAAGCGCGACGGCCAAGCGACGATCGGCAACCCCCAGCGCTGCTGCATCCCCCGCCTCCTAACCGTGTCATTTCGTTGTAATAATCGGCGCGCCCCGCCTCGCGCCGCGCGATGCCTACCATGCGGCGATGGTGTCGAACAGGGGGAACGTGGCGGCCACGGCCGCGATGGACATTCCACGGCAAGACCGTTAAATCTTGCAGGGGCGCACGACCGGATTGCTTGTCCGGCGAAACGCGCCGAGGGGTCGGATGGCGCGCGCAAGCGACAGAAATCCACATGGAAAGCAGTCTCAGGCGGAGCTGCCGCGCAGCCTCGCCGGCGTCGATCTGATCGCCTGCCTCGACGAGCCGTCGCGCCAGGCGCTCGAGCGCCGGTGCCTGTGGCGGCGCTGGGCGGCGGGGGAGCAGATCATCGACCGAGAGACGCAGACCAGCGACGTCTATTTCGTCGTCGCAGGCCTCGCCCGCGTCATCGACTACGACGACAGCGGTCGCCGCGAGGTCATCTTCGACGAGATCGGCCCGGGCGGCTATTTCGGCGAGCTCGCCGCGATCGACGGCGAGCCGCGCTCGGCGAATATCGTCGCCGCCGAGGAGACAGTGACCGCGCTGCTGCCCGGCGAAGCCTTCATCGAGATGCTGTTCCAGCACCGTGAGGCCGGTCTCGCCCTGATGCGGCGGATGTCGGAGATGATCCGGCAATCGACCACGCGGATCATGGATCTCAGCACGCTCGGCGCGCACAACCGCATCTATGCCGAGATGCTGCGCCAAGCGCGCACCGGCGGCGGGCGGGCGCCCAATACGGCGGTCATCCACCCGGTGCCGGTGCACAGCGACATCGCCGCACGCGTCAGCACGACGCGCGAGACGGTGGCGCGCGTGCTGAGCGAGCTGACCCACAAGCGCCTGCTTCAGCGCGAGCACGATTCGCTGGTCATTCTCGACCTCGAACGCCTCACCGAGCTGGCACGCAAGAACCGCGACTGACGCAGCCGCAAGCCGGCCCTACACCGCGGGGCGGTATCGGCCGGCCGGGTTGACCGTGCGCCGGGCGTTCATTTGACGATATGATCGCGACATCCAGCTTGCCGCCCCCGTCCGGACGCGATCATTTGCCGACGATAGTGCTCAGCGCAGTTCCCGAATTGCACGGCAATCCGCCGACGATGAAGACGGGGCTGCGGCGCCTCGCCGTGCTCGCCGCCATCGCGCTGCATCTCGCCGTCTTTCTCTGGCTGTTCCATCCCTGGCGCAGCGCCGCGGACAAGCCGCCGCCGGCCAGCCTGCCGGTCACCCTGGTCTTCGAGCCGCCCCCCGAGCCGAAGCCGGAACCCAAGCCGCAGCCTAAACCGCAGCCGGCACCGGCACAGCAGAAGGCGCCGCCGCAAGGCTGGGACCGCGCGTCCGGGCCCGAGGCGCAAACCACGGCGCCGCCGAGCGAGCCCGACGAGGTCAAGAAGGAGGAGAAGCCCGAAGCGGCAGCGCCGGCCCCGGCGCCACCCGCCGAGGACGTCGCGCCGCCGCCACCACCGGCCCCGGCGGTCATCACTGAGCCGCCCACCCCGCCCAAGCCGAGACCGGAGCCACCCCGCCCGGCGGCTCAACCGAAGGATGAGAAGCCGCTGCCGCATCCGCAGAGCAATACGGCAACCGCCTTGCATCCGCGGACATCGCCCGACCGGGTACGGCCGGGCGAACGCCGCATGGCCGGCGACCCCTACCTCAACGCGATCAGCCGCGAATTGGATAAGCACCGCTTCTATCCCGATCTCGCCCGGCCGCTCGGGCTGAGGGGGGTCGCCCGCTTCGTCGTCGTCGTTGACCGGAGGGGGAAGTTGATCGCCATGCAGCTCATCCAGTCCTCCGGCTCGGAGCTGCTCGATCGCGCGGCCGAGAAGGCGATCCGCGATACGCTTCCCTTCCCCCCGGTGCCGGCCGACTATCCGGACGATCCGGTCGAGATCACGATGGAAATCCCGAACGGTCCGAACTGATTACGGCGCTTGCCGACGTCCGCCTCAGCCCGAGAGCAACTGCTCGACTTCGCTGGCGAGCTGGCGGGAGCGATAGGGCTTGCCGAGCACCTTGCCGTGGATCGCGTGCTGGTGGAAGCGGCTGGCGCCGGCAAAGCCGGTGGTATAGAGCACGCGCAGATTGGGACGCAGCTGCTTGGCCCGCTCGGCGAGGGCGACGCCATCGGGCTCGCCCGGCATGACGATATCGGTGAACAGCAGATCGATCGGCAGATCCTGCTCGAGCAGAACCAGGGCGACGCCGCCATTGACAGCCTCGATCACGGTGTAGCCGTGATCGCGCAGCACATGGACCGCGAATTCGCGCACATCGTCGTCGTCCTCGACGACAAGGATCAATCCTGTAGCATCTATCGCCATAGCTCGGGAACTATAAGCTGTCGGCGCTCGCGGGCAACACACCCTTAGGTAGCGATGCTCATAGGTAGAAAGCGGAGTCGGTCCCGTCGCCTGTTCGACGCCGGCTTCAACCTAGACGCGCGAGGCGAGCTTGACGCCCGACTCGATGCGTGCGGCGGTCGCCTCGTATTCCTCGTGCAGCCGGCCCAGCATCTCGACGAGATCGGGCTGGTGCATCGCCGACAGCAGGCGCTGGCAAAGCTGAGCCTGGCGACGGAAATGCTCCGCATCGGCCTGGGGCGCGACAGCCACCGCGTCGAACAGCGAATATTGCCGCCGGCTCGCGGACGTCGATTTCGGGCGTCGGCGCGGTCGAGGAGAGCGACTTTGATTCAACGTGTTGAGGCGCATTCTTAAGGGCTAGCAAACGCCGGTTAATGGATCGTTAAAATCGGCCGCGCGTGGTTAAATCTTGCTTAAAATACGATCCAACCGGCCAAACTCACCCTAGGGCGCGATGGTGGTCTAATGACGAAAAGAGCTACAGGAGACGAGCGCCATGAAAGCGAGCCTGACCACCGGCCTCAGGGCAACGCGGCGGATCATCGTCGACCGCAACCGTACGATCGGCTTCATGGGCGAGGGCGGCCGGGTCTATGCGACGCCGGAGCTCATCCGCGACATCGAGGTGACCTGCCGCAACCTGCTGCTCGACCATCTCGACGAGGGCGAGGACTCGGTCGGCACCCGCGTCGAGATCGATCATCTGGCGGCGACGCTCGTCGACATGTGGGTCGAGTTCACCGTGACGATCATCGAGATCAAGGGGCGCTCGGTGACTTTCGAGGTCGCGGCCCGCGACATCGTCGACATGGTGGCGCGCGGCCGGCATTCGCGCTTCGTCGTCGACAAGGCGAAGTCGCAGGAGCGGCTCGCCGCCAAAGCCGCCAAGGCGAAAGCGGCGGGATGAGCGGCGCCGGCTTCCACCTGACCGGCAACCGGTGATGCCGCGCGGCGCCACGCTGCGCATCGCCACCTGGAACTGCAACATGGCGTTCCGGCGCAAATTCGCCGCCCTCGTCGCGCTGCGGCCCGATGTCGCGGTCATCCCGGAATGCGAGGCGGCGGAGTTCTTCGCTGCGGAATCGACCTTCAAGCCGCGCTCGGCGATCTGGATCGGCGACAATCCGCGCAAGGGGCTTGGCGTCTTCACCTTCGGTGCCTTCCGCGCCCGGCGCGACCCGATCCACCGGCCGGACATCCCCCATATCCTGCCGCTCCGCATCAACGGCCCGGTCAGGCTCCGCCTGCTCGCCGTGTGGGCGTGCCACCACAAGCCGAATTCCTACGAGAACCGCATCGGGCCGCTGCGCCGCGCGCTGCGCGACTATGACGCGTTCTGTACCGGCGCGCCGCTCGTCGTCGCCGGCGACTTCAATAACAACGTGTATTGGGACAAGCCGGACCGCCCCAACAACCATGAGGCGGCGGTCGCTGATCTCGCTCGCCTCGGCCTCGCCAGCGCCTATCATGTCGCGCGCGGCGTGGCGCAGGGCGCGGAGCCCGAGCCGACCCTCTACTGGCGCGACCGCCGCCGCGACGGGCCGGTCTATCACATCGACTACTGCTTCGTGCCGCGGCGCTGGACGACGCGGCTAGCGCACGTCGAGGTCGGCGGCTTCGACGAATGGGTCGGCGCCGGGTTGAGCGACCATGTGCCGCTGACGGTCGAGATCGCCCTGTGAGCGAAGCAAGCGGCATCGTGGGAGGGGCTGGCATGGGGGCGGGCGCGGAATTCATGTTCGACCGGCGGGCCGAGACCATGTCGCGCGACGCGCTCGCCGCGCTGCAGCTCGAGCGCCTGCGGGCGACGCTGGCGCATGTCTATGATGGCGTGCCGCATTTCCGCCATCGCCTCGACGCCGCCGGCATCGCGCCATCCGACATCAGGCGCCGCGAGGATATCGAGCGCCTGCCCTTCACCGCCAAGGACGATCTGCGGGCCACGTACCCGTTCGGCCTCTTCGCCGTGAAGCGCGAGCGCGTTGTCCGTCTACACGCCTCGTCGGGTACGACCGGCAAGCCGACCGTCGTCGGCTACACCGCCGGCGACATCGCGCTGTGGTCCGACCTCATGGCACGGTCGATGGCCTGCGCCGGCGTGCGACCGGGCGACATCGTGCACAACGCCTATGGCTACGGCCTCTTTACCGGCTGGCTCGGCGCCCATTACGGCGCCGAGCGGCTCGGCTGCACCGTGGTGCCGATGTCGGGCGGCAATACCGAGCGCCAGATCATGCTGCTCAGGGATTTCGCCGCCGCCGTGCTGTGCGCCACCCCGTCCTATGCGCTCAACATCGCTGAAACGGCTGAGCGCGCCGGCATCGATCTCAGAGGCGGCGCGCTGCGCATCGGCCTCTTCGGCGCCGAGCCGTGGAGCGAGGCGATGCGCGCGGCGCTCGAGGCGCGGCTCGGGATCGCCGCGGTCGACATATACGGGCTGTCCGAGATCCTGGGGCCCGGCGTCGCCAGCGAGTGCCTGGCGGCGCGCGCCGGGCTGCATGGCTGGGAGGATCACTTCCTCTTCGAGACGATCGATCCCGAGAGCGGCGCCGCCGTGCCGCCGGGCGCCAGCGGCGAGCTCGTCATCACGACCTTGACCAAGGAGGCGCTGCCGATGCTGCGCTATCGCACGCGCGACATCACGCGGCTCGAGACCGCGCCTTGCGTCTGCGGCCGGACCCATCTGCGCATCATGCGCGTCACCGGTCGCAACGACGACATGCTGATCATCCGCGGCGTCAACGTCTATCCCTCGCAGATCGAGGCGGTGCTCGTCGGCCTTCCCGACATCGCACCGCACTACCAGCTCGTCATCGAGCGCCACGGCGCGCTCGATCATCTCACCATCGAGGTCGAGGCGCTGGCGGCGGCGAGCGACGACGCGCAGCGCAATCTCGGCGATGCGGTCCGCCACCAGGTCAAATCGTCGATCGGCGTCACCTGCGCGATCGCCATCAAGGCGCCGGGCGGGATTCCGCGCTCGGAAGGCAAGGCAGTGCGCGTCCGCGATCTGCGCAAGCGCTGAGGCGGCCTCTAGCGATATGACGGCAGCGTGCCTCGCCGAGGGCCGGCTCACGGCGTCTCGGCGTCGCAGCAATCCTCGCCGCGCCACGCTTCACGTCCTTCCTTGACGAGGAACCAGACGAGGGCGAGCGCGGTGACGCCGTCGATCCACCAGGCGCCGAGCAGCCACTGCGCAAGCAGGCCGACGACGATGACGGCGGAAAGATACAGGCAGGCGATGGATTCGACGGCATCGACACGCAGCGCCCGGCTGCCCAGCCGGTTGGCGAGGCGCAGCTTCGCCCCGGCGAGGACATACATCACCGGCACGGCGAGGGCAGCGACGACCAGCCCGGGCAGCGAGAACGCTTCGCCCTGACGCTGCCACAAGCTCCACCCCGCGCCGACCACGACGTAGACCGCCAGCGCGAGCAGCAGCGCACCACCGATCCGGCTCGCCTTCCGTTCGGCCGTCTCGGCGAATTTCTCGCCGTGGCGCAGCTCGACGCTGAGCCGCCAGAGCAGGACGAAGGCCGAAAGCAGCTCGATCACGCTGTCGATGCCGAAGGCGAGGAGGCTGAGACTATGCGCCGCCATGCCGGAGATGGTGGCGACGAGCGCCTCGACCGCCAGCCAGCCGACCGTCAGCCACTCGAGCCGGAAGGCCTGCGCGACGAGAGCGCGCCGTTCGGCGTCGAGGGCCGGACCGACAGCGGGCCCCAAGCTCTCAGCCATTCGGCTGTTTGGGGCGCGGTGTCATGTCCCTTCGTACCAGCGGCGCGTCGCTGGAACAATGCGCACGAGCGAGAGCGTCACAGCCTATTCCGCTGCGCGCGCCGGCGGCGTGTCGGCATAGCCCGAGAGGGTGTTGTTGACGACGATCTGCGGCGTCGTATCGGCGAAGGGGACGCCGGCCTCGACGAGCGCCGCCTCGATGCGGCGATAGGCCTCGGTGCGCACCTCGAACTGCTTGTTGGGCGGCGTCTGCACCTTGCAGCGGAAGATCTTGGCGCCCGGCTGGATGCGATAGAGCTTGGCCTTGAGCGGCATCATGATGACCTGGGCGAGCTCGGCATCTTCCATCATCTCCTCGCCGATCTTCTTGACCATCTTGCGGATGCGCTCGCTCGACACGTTGATCGGCAGCGGGATCTCAAACTTGTCGATCACCCAGTCGCGCGAGTTGTTGCGCACGCTGCCGAGCAGCCCGTAGGGGACGAAATGCAGCGGCCCGTTCTGATGGCGCAGCGCCACGGTGCGGAAGGTGATCTTCTCGACCGTGCCCTTGGCGGTGCCGGCCTCGATGTAATCGCCGATGCGGAAGACGTCCTCGATGAGGAAGCAGGCGCCGCTGAACAGATCCTTTACCAAGGTCTGCGCGCCGAAGCCGACGGCGATGCCGACGACGCCGGCCGAGGCGAGGAGCGGCGCGATGTTGAGGCCGAGGGCGGAGAGCGCGCCCATCAGCGCGATGGCGCCGATCACCCCCTTGCCGACGGCGCGCAGCAGCGGCTGCACGGTGCGCGCGCGACTCTCCGGGCCGCCCTCCTCCCGGCTCAGGCGGACGGCGAGGCCGGTCTCGAAGAAGCGCCAGGCGAACCAGCCGACGAGCAGCGTTACCGCGGCGTCGACCACCATGCCGAGCCAGGTGCGCACCTCGCCGGCGACGAGCATACTGACGATAGGGAGCGACCAGGTCTTTGCCAGCAGCAGCGCCGCGACGATGCCGAGCACGGTGCAGAACGCATGACGGATGACCGCGAGAAAGGCGTCGAGGGTCCGGTCGACCTCGGCCGCGACTGCTGCCTGCGCGGCGTCGTCGAGCGGCTGCTCGATGGCGTCGAGCTCCTCGGCATCGCCCTCGCCCGCCTTCGGCATGTAGATCCGTCGCGTCGGTGCCCGATCGCCGGCCATCCGCCGCTTGAAGCGGGCGAGCACGACGATGCCGATATCGTCGAGCAGCGGCATCGCCGTGAGGATGGCGAGGGTGGCAATGACGCGGTTGAACGGCGGCTGGTCGTCGAGCAGGAGGCCGAAGGTCCACGTCATGAAAAGGGCGAAGACGCTGATCACCGCCAGCTTGTGCCAGAACCACATGAAGCCGGTGAAGCGATGACGCAGACGCGATAGCGCGCGCAGCCAGAAGATTCCGACCACCGCGGCGGCAGCTATCAGGATGAGACGCGGCACGCCGTCGCCGAGCCACACGAGGAAGAGGCTCTCGGCGAGCAGCCAGCTGGTCGCGGCGGTGACGACGACGCGGCGGACGACATTGCGCGCCCGTTTGGCACCCGCATCGTCGATCGGCAGCAGGCGCAAATGGGGCCGCTTCGCGGCGACTGGCAGCAGCAGCAGGACGGCGATGAACCAGGCGACCGAGGAATTGATGATGAGGGCGCTCGTCACCATCCGGAACACTTCGGTGGCGACGAAGACGCGGCCGTACGGACCTAACAGCATGTGGTCGAGCGTCAGCCCGGCGGCGAGATAGACCGCGGCCGGTGCAGCGTCGAGGAGCAGCCCCTCGAACACCAGCGCCGCCATGCGCTCG
>DATAQP010000336.1:0-15196 GCA_036264595.1 Allostellaceae bacterium | reverse complement strand
CTACAATTAACAAACGGGCCGGGACAAGCCCGGCCCCTACGATTCATTCGATTGCCTTCGTGCCCTTCGTGTCTTCGTGGTTCGACGTTTTAACCCGCCGCGATGGCGCGGGCGATCACCATGCGCTGGATGTCGCTCGAGCCCTCGTAGATCTGGCAGATGCGGACGTCGCGATAGATGCGCTCGACCGGGAAGTCGTTGAGATAGCCGTAGCCGCCATCGATCTGGATGGCGTCGGAGCAGACGCGCTCGGCCATCTCGGAGGCGAAGAGCTTGGCCATCGACGCCTCCTTCATGCAGGGCTGCCCGGCGTCGCGCAGGGATGCGGCATGCAGCATCATCTGGCGCGCCACCTCGATCTGCGTCGCCATGTCGGCGAGGCGGAAGGCGACGGCCTGGTGCTCGATGATCTTTTTGCCGAAGGTCTCGCGCTCCTTGGCGTAGGCGAGCGCGGCCTCGTAGGCGGCGCGCGCCATGCCGACCGCTTGCGCCGCGATGCCGATGCGGCCGCCCTCGAGATTGGCGAGCGCGATCTTGTAGCCCTCGCCCTCGGCGCCGAGCAGGAGATCGGGGGTCAGCGCCATCTCGTCGAAGACGAGCTGCGCGGTGTCGGAGGCGTGGAGGCCGAGCTTCTTCTCGATGCGGGCGACCTTGAAGCCGGGCGTGTCGGTCGGCACGATGAAGGCGCTCATTCCCTTCTTGCCGGCTTTGGGATCGGTGACGGCGAAGACGATGACGAGATCGGCGTTCTCGCCCGAGGTGATGAACTGCTTGGTGCCGTTGACGACGTAGTGGTTGCCGACGCGCCTGGCACTGGTCTTGATCGCCGAGGCGTCGGAGCCGGCGCTCGGCTCGGTCAGGGCGAAGGCGGCGAGCTGGTCGCCGCGCGCCAGCGGCCTCAGGAACCGCTCCTTCTGCTCTTCCGAGCCGAATTTCAGAACAGGCATGCAGCCGACCGAGTTGTGCACGCTCATGATCGTCGAGCACGAGCCATCGCCGGCGGCGATCTCCTCGAGCGCCAGCGCATAGGAGACATGGTCGCTCGCCGCGCCGTCATATGTCTCGGGCACCAGCATGCCCATGAGGCCGAGCTGCCCCATCTCGGCGATCGCCTCGCGCGGGAACGCGCTGCTGCGGTCCCATTCGGCGGCGAAGGGCTTCAGGCGCTCGGCGGCGAAATCGCGCGCCGTCTCCTGGATCATCGCCTGCTCCTGCGACAGGATCATCTCGCTGCCTCCGTTACGCTACGTCGCTACTTTCCGGTGAGTCTCTCTTTTTCCGTCATGGCCTCTCGCGGTTTCGTAGAAACCGCTGGCGGCAGCAGGAACTTCATTCCTGCGAGAGCCGGTCATGACGACAGACGGGAAGGCGGAGGAGAGCATCAAGGGCAATTCGACTCTCCCTCACCACGGCAACGCCTCGCCATCGAAGCCGAAGAACGCGCCGCTCTCCGCCGGCGTCAGCCCGGAGATCACCTTGCGCATGCCGGTCACGCTCTGCTGCGGCGTCACCGGCGCGCTGGAGCCGCCCATGTCGGTGCTGACCCAGCCGGGATGCAGCACAGCGGCGATGAGGCCCTTATTGTCGATGGCGAAGGAGCGCCAGACGGCGTTGAGCGCCGCCTTCGACGAGCGATAGACATAGAGCCCGCCGCTGTCATTGGCGGCCATCGAGCCGAGGCGGCTGGAAATGGCGATCGCCTTGCGCTCGCTGCTGCGCTCGACATGGCGGCGGAAGGCGCCGGCGAGGGCGAGCGGCGCCATCGCATTGACGCGGAAGACCTCGGCCCATTGCGCCTCGTCGATCGCATCCGCCGGCATGTCGCGCGGCCCGATGATGCCGGCATTGGCGAGGAGGATGTCGATCGCGACGTCGTCGAGCTTTTGCGCAAGCGCGGCGATGGCGGGAAAATCGGTGGCGTCGAGCGGGTGGATCTCGACCTTGCCGGCGACCCCGCGCAGCTTGTCGGCCCCCTTGGGATCGCGGCAGGTGGCGATGACGCGCCAGCCCGCTTCGGCATATTGCCTGGCGAATTCGAGGCCGAGCCCGCGGCTCGCCCCGGTCAGCAGTATCGTCTTCATGGCCAGCCTCCTAGGGAAGCGGCAAGGCTAGCACGAAATGCGGGAGGTCTGCCGTCCCTATCCGTGTCCTCGGCCATCTGGGCTACGGGTCTGTCGGAATTGAGCAAATTCCTTACTTTATCGTCATGGCCTCTCGCGGTTTCGACGAAACCGCTGGCGGCAGCAGGAACTTCGTTCCTGCGAGAGCCGGACTTGATCCGGCCTCTCGCGCTTTCGCAAGCGAAAGCGCTGGCGGCAGCAGGATCGCTCGCGATCCTGCGAGAGCCATCCATGCCATCACACGCGGCGACGTCGCCGTGGATGACCGGGTCAAGCCCGGTCATGACGAGGAATGAGAGCGGCTCGCGGCTGGCAGAGGAGCGCCGCCGGCCCGGGCCAGTTAAACCGAATATTAACGTCGATCGCGCACAGTCCGGGCGGACCAGGATCGCCAGGCTCATGTTCTTCATCATCGGCTCCGTCGTCGTCACCATCAGCGTCATCGGCGGCTATGTCGCCAATGGCGGGCATCTCGGCGTGCTGTGGCAGCCTTTCGAGTTCCTCATCATCATCGGCGCCGCGGTCGGCGGCTTCGTCACCGCCAACCGCAAGTCGGTGCTGAGCGGCGCCGGCAAGGCGATCGGCGACCTGCTCAAGGCGGAAAAATACGACAAGAACGCCTATATCGAGCTGCTCAGCCTGCTCTACGCCGTCTTCAAGATGGCCAAGACCAAGGGCGCCCTCGCCCTCGAGCAGCATGTCGAGAAGCCCGAGGAGAGCACGCTCTTCGCGCAGTATCCGAAATTCAACGCCGACCACCACGCCGTCGTCTTCCTCTGCGATTATCTGCGCCTCCTCACCCTCGGCACCGACAACCATCACGAGATGGAGTCGCTGATGGACGAGGAGCTTGCGACGCATCACGAGGAGCAGGCGGCGATCGCCGGCGCGATCCAGACCGTCGCCGACGCCCTGCCGGCGCTCGGCATCGTCGCCGCCGTGCTCGGCGTCATCCACACGATGGGCTCGATCAGCGAGCCGCCCGAGGTGCTCGGCCATCTCATCGGCGGCGCCCTGGTCGGCACGTTCTGCGGCGTTCTCCTCGCCTATGGCTTCGCGGGGCCGATAGCCGGCGCGGTCAAGGCGCGCGGCGAGGCCGAGGCGAAATACTATCTCTGCATGAAGTAGGGCATCCTCGCCTATATGCAGGGCTACGCCCCGGCGGTCGCCGTCGAGTTCGCCCGCAAGGCGCTCAACAGCGATGTCCGCCCGAGCTTCTACGAGGTGGAAGCCGCCTGCGAGGCCGGTCCGACGCCGCTCGCCGCCGCAGCCTAAGCCGGCCGAGGGGGACCTTCCCATGGCACGCCAGCAGGGCAACGGCACGATCATCATCAAGAAGATCAAGAAGGGTGGGCATGGCGCCCATCACGGCGGCGCGTGGAAAGTCGCCTATGCCGATTTCGTGACAGCGATGATGGCCTTCTTCCTGCTGCTCTGGCTCTTGAACGTCACCACCGACGTGCAGAAGCGCGGCATCGCCGATTATTTCGAGCCGACGATCTCGGCGCATTCGGAGAATAGCGGCTCGGGCGGCGTGCTCGGCGGCCGCTCGATCGGCAAGCCGGGCTCGATGCAGCAGGATGCGGTGGCGCCCAGCGTCGCCATCCCGATCCCCGCCGAGCGCCAACCCGACGAGGGCGACGAGGGCGAGGAGAGCGGCTCGCCGGTCAAGATGGAGAAGGCCGATGGCTCGCCGCCCTCCGACAAGCAGCAGATGGCGGACCAGCAGGCCGGGCTGCAGCAAGCGGGCCAGCAATCGACGAGCCGCAACGACGCCGACGATTTCGCCGCCAAGCTCGACAAGATCACCGAGGCGGCGATGGCGAAATCCGCCGCCGAGCGCGAGGAGCGGCAATTCGCCGCCGCCGAGTTCGCGCTGCGCCAGGCGATGCAGGACATTCCCGATCTGAAGAACCTCGCCGAGAATCTGGTGGTCGACCGCACGCAAGAGGGGCTGCGCATCCAGATCGTCGACCAGGACAAGACCTCGATGTTCCCGCTCGGCTCGGCCGAGATGGCGGAGCCGGCGAAGAAGCTGATGGCGCTGGTGACGCAGGTCGTGCAGCGCCTGCCCAACCAGATCTCGGTGAGCGGCCATACCGATTCGACGCCCTTCGCCCGCGCCGGCAATTACGGCAACTGGGAGCTCTCGGCCGATCGCGCCAATGCCAGCCGGCGGGCGCTCCTCGCCAGCGGGCTGCCGGCCGAGCGCATCGCCAAAGTGGTGGGCGTCGCCGATCGCGACCCGATGGTCGCCGACCAGCCGAACTCGCCGCGCAACCGGCGCATCAGCATGATCCTCCTCCACGCCGACAAGGGGCCGAACGATCTCGCCGCCCGCTAGCGGCCGGCGGGTCGGGATGCGTCATGACGCTGGCGCGGCGGCGGCACTCTCGTTCATAATCCCCTCAGACTCTAGTGGGAGGAACGGGGCAGTATGCCCGAGGGACGAAACGGCGAGCTGATAAGACCGGCGGACTTGCGGCGAGCGGAGCAAAGGCATCGCGACGCCGACCCGCGGCCGCTCGTCTCGCCGCTGCAGCATTTCTACCGCACCTCGACCCTGCCCTGCCCCTATCTCCCCGCGCAGAGCGAGCGCAAGCTGATCACCGAGCTCGCCGGCCGCGACGCGCGCGGCCTTTACGACGATCTCTGCCGCGCCGGCTTCCGCCGCAGCCACCATCTCGCCTATCGCCCGAGCTGCGCCGGCTGCAACGCCTGCGTGCCGGTGCGCATCGCCGTCGAGCGTTTCGAGGACGGCCGCTCGAGCCGCCGCATCCGCAAGGCGAACGCCGATCTCGTCGGCGCCCCAGTCGGGTTGCGCGCCACCGCCGAGCAATACCGTCTCTTCGCCCGCTACGAGCGCTCGCGCCACGCCGACAGCGAGATGGCGGCGATGACCTTCGGCGACTATCGCGCGATGATCGAGGACAGCTCGATCGAGACGCGGCTGATCGAGTTCCGCGACGCCGATCGGACGCTGCTCGGCGGCTGCCTCATCGACGTCGTCGACGACGGCTATTCGGCGGTCTATAGTTTCTTCGAGCCGAGCCTGATGCGGCGCAGCCTCGGCACCTTCATGGTGCTCTGGCTGATCGACGACGCGCGCGCCGAAACCCTGCCCTACATCTATCTCGGCTATTGGATCGCCGAGAGCGAGAAGATGTCATACAAGACGCGCTTCCGCCCGCTCGAGGCGCTCAGCGAGAATGGCTGGCAGCTCTTCGAATCGTGAGTCGTTCCTGACCGTCACAGCAGCATCACCATGTGCTGGCACGATGCAGCATCGTGACCATTTCACCTTCTTCTTCGGTGCGGATTCGGAGATCATCGAGGAACGCTACGCGGCCACCTTTGGCGCTCGCCTGGCGGTCATCGACGTGCCGCGCGGCGCCGACATCCGCCGCTATCTCGCCTCGTTGAGCGAGAACGGCCTGGTGACGCAGCAATCGGCGATGAGCCTGATGCGCCCGGAGCGGCTCATCTTCGCCTACGAGCGCGTCATGGCGGTCGCCGTCGCGATCGTGCCGCAGCCGCGAACGGCGCTCCTGCTCGGCCTGGGCGGCGGCACGATGACGCGATTCCTCTCGGCCTATTTCCCTGACTGCGCCCTCACCATCGTCGAGCACGATCCGGCGATCATTGAGCTGGCGCGCCGCCATTTCCATGTCGACCATCCGATCGAGCTCGCCGACGCCGTCGAGTTCATCGCCACGACCACGACGCGTTTCGATGCGATCTTCGTCGACATCTACGGCGCCAGCGGCTTCAACGGACCGCCAGCGGCATTCTGGGAGCGCTGTGTCACGATTCTCTCACCGAAAGGCTGCATCGCGATCAACTGGGCCGACGTGCGCGACAAGGCGATCTATCGGACGCATGCGCGGCGCGCCGCCAAGCTTACCGGGCGCTCGTTCTACTTGGCGCCGAACGGCTTCAAGGACAATGTCATCCAGCTCTGCTCGCGCGATAGCGATCTCGACAGCGCTCACCTGCGCGAGCGTGCCGCCTGGCTCGGCCGCCTCCAGCGTCGTCAGAGCCCCCTCCAGCGCTGCGCCATCCTCGACGACTTTCCCTAGTTACCGAGAACGCATTCGACGAGCGGTGCGAGCGAGCGATGACGGACGAGAGGAGGCGGCGCACCTTGCGGCAGCGCCATGCCGACCGGGTCGTGCCAGAAGGTCGGCAGGCCGACGGCGGCAGTGCCGAAAAGGTCATAGCTCGATCCCGCAACGAAGAGGCATTTCTCCGGCGCGAGGCCGAGTTCGGCGAGCGCTCGCCGGTAGGGTCGCGGATCAGGCTTGTAGAAGCCGGCGCGCTCAGCCGAGACGATCACCGCGAAATCGCCGCCGGTACAGGCGGCCGCCTTGAGCGTGAGCACCTGCGAGCAGTTGGTGACGACGGCAAGCTTCACATGGGGCCGGAGCGCGCCAAGCACTGCCGGCACCTCCGGCCATGGACGCAGCTCGCCATAGCGATTCGCCAGTTCCGCGGCGAGCGAGGACGGCAACCCGACCTCGACGGCTGCTTCCGTGACAAGCGTCTCATAGGAGCGATACACGCCGGTGCCATAGGTATTGCGGAGATAGGCGGCGCGCCATCGCCGTCCCGCTTCCTCGCCACCAGCCACCGCGTTCCACAGCGTCCACGAGTCGAGCAGAGCCGTCAGAAGGTCGAAGAGAACACCATCGTAGCGCGGTTTCACCGATCGCCTCGACTTGCTCCATAGCGCGCCGCGCGCAGCTTCTCGGTCGCTGCGATATCGGCCTCGCTCTTGGTGTCGATCACGACACCGAAGCGCGTTTCCGCCTCTAACGCCGTGAAGTAGCCGCGCCGGACATCGCGAGCCACCAGCCCGGGTGCACGCTCGAGGGGCGAGCCAAAACCGCCGCCGCCCGGCGTGCTGACCGTGATGCGATCGCCGGGCAGGACTGCAATATCCTGATCCTTCGAGAGATGCGGTGGGACGTAATCCTTGCCGTCCTTGCGCACCGTCACGGTGTTGACGCCGCCATCCGCGCCATCGAGCGCGCCAAGCGGGCCGAAGCGACCGTGATCCATCACGAAAGAGGCGCGCGCCTCGCCGCGCCGCAGCGAGACGGCGTAGCGCACGCCGAAGCCGCCGCGCTGCCGCCCGGCACCGGCGGAACTCTCCGCCAGCGCGTATTCCTCGAACAATACGGGATAGAGCTGCTCAATGACCTCGAGCGGCGTGGTCTTCGAGATGCCGATCGTCGAGCAACCGTTCGAGATTCCATCGAGACGGGCGCTACCGCCATAACCGCCGCCGCTGATCAGATACATGACATAGTTGCGACCTTTCTTGGGATCCCAGCCGCCCAGCGCGAAATTGCCGCTCGTTCCCGCCGGTGCGGCGAAGAGCCGATCGGGAATCGCCTTGACCAAGGCGGCAAAGACCGCCTCGGCGATGCGCTGCGAGACCTCGGCGGCGCAGCCGGAGACCGGCCGCGGATATTTGGCATAGAGGAAGGTACCGTCGGGATCGCTGATATGCAGCGGCGCGAAGGTGCCGGCGTTGATCGGCACTTCGGGAAAGACGTGCTTGATCGCGAGATAGATCGACGATTTGGTCGTCGCGATGACGCTGTTCATCGGTCCGCGGCAGGGCGGGCTCGAACGAGAGAGGTCGAAATAAAGCTCGGTTCCTTCCTTGCGCAGAGTGAGCGCAATGCGCAGCGGTCGATCGTCGACGCCATCGGAATCGACAATGCTCTCGCCCTCATAAGTGCCGTCGGGGATGGTCGCGATCTTGGCGCGCATCTGCTGCGCCGCGCGCGACTTCAGTTCGACGATGGCGGCTTCGACGACATCCTCGCCATAACGGTCGATCAGCGCCGCGAGACGCTTCTCGCCGATAGCGAGCGCCGCGGCCTGGGCCTTGATGTCGCCGATGCGCTGATCGGCAACGCGGATGTTGGAAAGGATGATCGAGAGAATCTCCTCGTCGAGCACGCCTTCCTTGTAGAGCTTGACCGGCGGCAGCCGCAGCCCCTCCTGCTCGACCTCGGTGGCGTTCGCCGAGAAGCCGCCGGGCACCGCGCCACCCATATCCGGCCAATGCCCGGTATTGGCAAGCCAGGCAAAATGCCGGCCGCGGTAGAAGAATGGCTTGACGAACTTGACGTCCATCAGATGCGTGCCGCCCAGATACGGGTCATTGACGATGAAGATGTCGCCCGGCTGCACCGCCTTGGCCCGTTCGATCACGGCCTGAGTCGAGAACTGCATGGTGCCGACGAAGACCGGCAGGCCGAGATCGCCCTGAGCGATGAGCTCGCCGGTATCGCGGTGATAGATGCCATCGGAACGGTCGAGTGCCTCCGAGATGACCGGGCTAAAGGCGGCGCGTACAAAAGCGAGATCCATCTCGTTGCAGACCTGCTGCAACCCGTTCTGGATGACCGAGAGAGTGACCGGATCGAGCGTCATGACTGACCCCGCGTCGCAACTGTTATGACGAGATTGCCGAGCACATCGACCGTCACCCGGTCGCCCGACTCGACGACTGTCGTCGCGTCGAGCTGCTCGACGATTGCCGGACCGACGAACTCGGCACCGCGCGGCAGGCTCTCGCGGCGATAGATCGGCGTCTCGCGCCAGCCTTCGGCGAACCAGACCGATCGGTGGCCGACGATCGCCTCGCCGAGCGTGCCGGACGGCGCGCCGAGCAGCGCATCGAGCGCGACGCGGCGCCGACGGCCGATCACCGCGGTATGGAGATTGACGAGTACGGCGCGAATCTCCGGCAGGGCGACCTCGAAGCGATGCCAATAGGCTGCCTCGAATGCTTTCTGCAGATAGTCGCGATCGATATCCATGATCGGCAGCTCGACGGCGAGGAGATGGCTCTGGCCCTCGAACTGCATCTCGGCCCGATGGAGAGCGACGACCTCCTCGACAGCGACGGCCTCGCGGGCGAGCAGCGCTCTGCCCTCGTCGATCTGCGCCTGCAGAATGCTGTGCACCGCGCCGCTCTCGATCGCCTGCACCGGCTTGTTCACCGTCCGCACGAAATCGTGCCGGAGATCGGCGACGATGCAGCCGAGCGCATTGGTGATACCGGGCCGCGCCGGCACGAGGACGCGCGGAATGGCGAGCTCGCGCGCCAGGGCCACGGCGTGCAGCGGCCCGGCACCGCCGAAGGCGAAGAGGGCGAAATCTCTGGGATCATGGCCGCGCGACAGCGACACCATGCGGATCGCCCCCGCCATGCGGTCATTGGCGATGCGCAAGATCGCCGCCGCGGCGCCTTCGGCGCCGAGGCCGAGCGGCTTGCCGACCGTTTCGGCCAGACGTGCCCGCATGATGTCGAGCGGCACCTTGTCGACGACCGCCAGCAGCGCGTCGTGATTGAGGCGACCGAGCACGAGATTGGCGTCGGCAATGGTCGGCTTCGTGCCGCCACGTCCGAAGCAGATCGGACCGGGCGTGGCACCGGCGCTCTCGGGCCCGACGCGCAACAGCCCGGCCTCATCGATGCGCGCGATCGAGCCACCGCCGGCCCCGATCGTATGGACATCGATCATCGGCACGTGGATCGGCATGGCGTATTCGAGCTCGATCTCGGAAGAGACGAGCGGCATGCCATCACGGATGAGCGCGACGTCGCTGCTCGTCCCGCCCATGTCGTAAGTCACGACATTGGGGAATCCGGCCTCGACCGCCGTATAGGCGGCGGCGATGACGCCGGAGGCCGGTCCCGACATCACGGTGTTGACGGCCGCCTCGGCGACGATGCTGGACGACACCGTTCCACCATTGCCCTGCATGATGAGCAGATCGCGGGCGTAGCCGCGCGACCGCAGCTCGGTTTCGAGGCGGGCGATGTAGCGATGGAGCACCGGCTGGATCGCCGCATTCACCGCGGCAGTGACGCCGCGCTCGTATTCGCGGAACTCGCTGACCAACGCGCTGCCCAGCGTGATGTGGGTATTCTTCCAAAGTGCACGGGCGATCTCGGCGGCTTCTCGCTCATGCGCCGGATTGATATAGGCATGGAGGAAATGGATTACGAGCGATTCGACACCCTGCGCCAGTAACGCCGCCACCGCTGTCTCGACCTCGCCGCGGTCGAGCGGGCGCAGGACCTCGCCCTCGGCATCGACGCGCTCGCCGATCTCGAGGCGCAGCTCGCGCGGGATCAGCGGCTCGAAGCTGCCGATGAGGCCGTAGGGCTGCGGCCACGTCCGCCGGCCGAGCTCGAGCACATCGCGGAAGCCGCGCGTGGTGATCAGGCCCACCCGTGCGATCTTGCGCTCGAGCAGGGCGTTGGTCGTCGTCGTCGTGCCATGCACGATGGCGCCCAGCTCGGCCAGCGCCGCATCGACCTGCGCCAGCGCCGCGAGCACGCCGAAAGCCTGGTTCTCGATCGTGGTCGGCACCTTGGCGATGCGCACGTCGCGCCGCTCCTCATCGAACAGGATGAGGTCGGTTAACGTGCCGCCGACATCGACGCTGACGATTTTCATGCGCCGTCACAAGGTAGCAGGGCATCACCATCACGAGACGACGCGGCAAACCCGAAAAGTTCGAAGTGCCGCTCTGTCACCTCTGGCCATCCTCGCCCTTGATCTCGCCGGCGCGCAGGCCGCCGACGCGCTCGTGGATGCGAGCGCCATTCGTCATCGCCAGGATGAAGACCAGCTCGTCCGGCCGCGGCGCGTCGGCGACGCCGATCTCGATGGCGTCGAAATGACTGCGAACATAGGCGGCATTGCTGTGATGGATCGGCACGTCGATGCGCGCGCCGAGCGGCCCGACCTTGGTCGCCGACGGCACGATCGCCTTGGCACCGCCGAGAATCTCGCGCATGCCATAGCCGCCCGGCACGTGCCACAGCGCGCCATGCTCGAGCTCGCCGGCAGCACCGATGATCGATGCTTTGCCGTAGGCTTCGATGCTCTTCGGATCGCCGCCCATCGCGGCGACGAGGCGGCGCGCCATCTCGAGGCCGAGCGGTTTCAGCGCTTCCATCATCGGCGTGATGTCGGCGACGTAACGCCCCGCATAGGGATTATGGATGACGGCCGCGATAGCGCCGCGCAGCCGCAACCGGCCGGGCGGCGGTCCGAATTCGTGGTGAATTTCCTCGATGAGAATTTCCGTCTTGCGCAGTGTGACGAGATCCATCGCTTCCCCCGGGGATTCAGGAGGCGCTCAGCAGGCGCGGCGCGACGGCACCGACGACACGAATCTGCCGCTGCAATACGAGCACGGCGCCATGGATCAGCCCGGCGTGGCGCATCGCTTCGGCGCAGACAGCGCCATGGCCCAGAGCCCGCGTGACGTCATCCCGAGGGAGGCGGCCCACCTTGGTCGTGACGAGGCGCTCGCCGAGATCGCTCGCCTCGTCGAGATCGCAGGCGCGCGTCCGCTCAATAACGGAGTGATCGAGATCGACCGCATTGCCGACCAGCGTCGCCGCGGCATCGGCGGCGGCGCCATCGCGTGCGAGAACGGTCGCCGCGTCGGCGATGCCGCAAGAGAAGCTGCGGCCGCGCCAGCCGCTGGTCGCGATGCCGCGGACCGGCATCGCTTCGGTGATCGTCGCGACGCCGTCGACCGCAGGGCAATCGGCATCGCCCACCACGCCGGCGGCAAGCGTTTCGCCCGCTGCGAGATGCAGCGCGATGTCGCCGCCATTGTTGACGTAAGCCTTAGCAAGAGACCGCCCGGCGAGCAACGCCGCCAGGATTTCATCGGCGACGGCGCCTGCGACGGCTGCCATCGGCGTAATGAAGATTGCGGCATGCGGCCGGCACGCCGCCAGCATGCGCTTCGCCACCGGCCCCTCGACGCCCGGATGATCGCCATCCACCGCCCGTCGCAGGAGCGGCAACTCATCGACCAGCGCCGCGAGGACATTCTGAAAGCGCCGCCAGGCTTGGCGATAGGCGAGCGTCACCTCGCTCGTGTCGCCGAACGCCTCGATGATGAGATCGATCGGCCCGTGCTGAAGATGCAGCCTGCCATCCGGTAGCAGCCGTGCCGCGGGACCAAGAGAACGGTGCTCAACCACCGGCGCCCTCGTCGGGATCGGCGATCAGAGCCGGCGGCGGATGTGGCCAGGGATCGGGCTGGCGCAACACCTCGCGGCGCATGCGCTGCGAGCGTTGGACCTCGGCGAGCTCGCGGACGCGGTCCATATGGCCGCCCATGGCGGCGTAGTCGGCGCGCTGCATGGTGAACTCGATCGGTCCGACGATCGCGGGCGTCGGCACGAAGCCGAAGGCGTCATCCGGCATCACCGTGACGTCGACCATGAAGGTGATGCCGCCGCCCGGCCAGACATAGACCGGTGCGCCGCCGGAGGTGACGCGAACCAGCGCATCCTTGACCGAGCGCGTCAGCCGGACCGGGTTCTCGGTAACGCCGGCGCGCAGCGAACCGCCGGCCCCGGCCATGAACAGCACCGAGGTCAGCGCCGGCTCGCAATTCTCGCCGATGCGATCGACGACGCGGCGGATCGCCGCCGGCATCGGCGCCTTGACCGGCCTGAGCTGCTCGTCGAGCACGAAATATTCTGCATCCGCGCCGGTCGTCGAGACCATCAGCAGCCGCATGCCGGGTCGGGCGGATTTGGCGTCGATCCGCTCGATGATGGTAAGCGGATCGGTGATGTCGGTGCCGCCCCATCCCGTGCCCGGTTCGGCGACGCGGAAATAGCGGCCGGGCGTCGATTTGTGGCCGCGCACGCGAATGCCGGACGGCTCGAAGCCGAGGAAGCGGCCTGCCTGGTGCTCGCTCAGCACGCCGGTGATGTGGTCGTCGACCACGATCACCTCGTCGACATGGCCATGCCATTGCTTGGCGAACATGCCGATCGTCGCCGAGCCGCAGCCGACGCGCATGCGCTCCTCGCGCATGCCATCGACGATCGGCGGCGCGCCGGCCTGGACGGTCAGAGCGGCGCCGCCATCGACGGTGAGCTCGACCGCCTGCTTGTTGCAAAGAGCGAGCAGCGTTTCGCAGGTGACGGAGCCTTCCTTCTTGCTGCCGCCGGTGAGGTGGCGAACGCCGCCGAGCGCGAGCATCTGCGAGCCGTACTCCGCCGTCGTCACATGGCCGACCTGCTCGCCGCCGGCGTGCACCGCCGCCTGCTCGGGGCCGACATAGCGGTCGGTGTCGATCTTCACCTTGACGCCGCAATAGCTGAAGATCGCCTCGGTCACCACGGTGATGACGTCGACGCCGCGATACCGACTGGCGACGATGAACGGCGCCGGCTTGTAGTCCGGGTAGGTTGTGCCCGAGCCGATGCCGGTGAGGAAGGTCGGCGCGTCGGGCACTGGATTGCCGTCCCATTCCTCGCCGAGAAACGGCACAACCTCACGGCTGCCCTGCGCCAGCACCATCGGATCGGTGCGCGTCAGGGCTCCGGCGACATTGGCATAACGATCGCAGGCGCCGGTCTTGCCAAGACGGATGCGGCAGAGCACCGGACACGCGTCGCAGACGACGATGTCGCCGGACCGCCTCTCGCTCGCTTCACTCATAACCCACCCCCTTCAGCGCCGCGCGTACCCGGTCCGGCGTCGCCGGCACGCGGCGGATGCGCACGCCCGTCGCGTGATGGATCGCGTTGAGGATCGCCGGCGCCGTCGCGATCAGCGCCGGCTCGCCGATTCCCTTGGCGCCATAGGGGCCGAGCGGGTCGGGATCCTCGATGAGCAGACATTCGATCTCGGGAATGTCGCCGATCGTCGGGATGAGGTAGTCATGCAGGTTCTCGGTGCGCCCCGGCAGATACTCTTCCATCAGCGCGAGGCCAATGCCTTGCGCGACGCCGCCATGGATCTGGCCCTCGACCTGGGTCGGGTTGATGGCGCGGCCGACGTCGTGCGCGGCGGTGATGCGCCTCACTTTGACGGTGCCGAGGCGGATATCGATCTCGATCTCGGCAATTTGCGCGGCGAAGGCATAGCTGGCATAGGGCGCGCCCTGGCCATCCGCGTCGAGCGGCGTCGTCGGCGGGTCGAAATGACCGCTGCCGGTGAGCACGTCGCCGCTTTGGTTCGATGCCGGCAGCGCGGCGAGATCGATCTCGCGAACCGCTCCGCCGTCATGCATGACGAGACGGCCATCGCCAGCGACGATCCGTGCCGTCGCACCGGCGGCTGCCCGTGCAAGAATCTGGCGGCGCAGATCCTCGCCGGCGGCTTTCGCCGCGGCACCCGAGACGAAGGTCTGGCGCGATGCCGAGGTCTTGCCGGCATCGGGGGTGAGATCGGTATCGCCGGTGACGAGAGCGAGCGCGTCGACGGGAATGCCGAGTGCATCGGCGCAGATCTGCGCCATGATCGTGTTCGAGCCCTGGCCGATATCGACGGCGCCGCTATAGAGCGTGACGCGCCCCGTGCGATCGATGCCGACGCGCATCGTCGACGGATTCGACAGCGAGGTATTGCCGATACCGTACCACATCGCGGCGATGCCGACGCCGCGGCGGATCACGTTCTTGGCGCGGTTGGCTTCCTCCGCTGCGGCGTGCGCCTTGCGCCAACGTGGACGCAGCGCATCGAGGCAGGCGGCGAGGCCGGCGCTCGCCGCGATCACCTGCCCGCTCGCCGTGCGGTCGCCGGCGCGGATCGCGTTGCGGTGGCGCAGTTCGAGCGCGTCGACGTCGAGACGCTCGGCGAGTTCGTCGAGCAGGGTCTCGGTGGCGATCACCGCCTGCGGCACGCCGAAGCCGCGAAAGGCCCCGGCCGGCGTCTCGTTGGTATAGATCGCGCGGCCTTCGGCGCGAATCGCGGGGACGACATAAGGGCCGCTGGCATGGACGGGAACGCGGTTGGCTACCGTCGGTCCCCACGAGGCATAGGCGCCCGTATTGAAATCGGCCTGGAAATCGAGCGCCGTCAGCCATCCCTCGGCATCGGCGCCGATACGGGCATAGATGCGGGCGGGGTGACGCTTCGTCGTCGAGGCCATCGATTCCGGGCGCGTATAAACGCACCGCACCGGGCGGTCGAGCAGCCAAGCCGCCGAGGCGATGAGCGGCTGGAGCGACAGATCGAGCTTGCCGCCGAAGCCGCCGCCGACCGCCGAGGGGATGA
>DATAQP010000457.1:0-7491 GCA_036264595.1 Allostellaceae bacterium | reverse complement strand
GCAATCCGGCATCGGCCGCGAGAACGGCGTCGCCGCGATCGAGCACTACACGCAGCTGAAGAGCGTCTATGTCGAGCTCGGCGACGTCGCCTGTCCTTATCGCTGAGAGGCCCGATTGCCAAGAGGATCGAGAACGAATTGAGCAAGAGCGGTACGGATAACTCCTACGATTACGTCATCGTCGGCGCGGGCTCGGCGGGCTGCGTGCTGGCCAATCGGCTGACCACCGATCCTGATATCAGCGTTCTTCTCATCGAGGCCGGGCCGCGCGACCGCACGTGGAAGATCCATATGCCGGCGGCGCTGACCTACAATCTCGCCGACGACAAATTCAACTGGTTCTACGAGACCGAGCCGCAGCCGCATATGGACGGGCGGCGCATGTACTGGCCGCGCGGCCGGGTGCTCGGCGGCTCCTCCTCGCTCAACGCGATGGTCTATGTGCGCGGCCATGCGCTCGATTACGACCGCTGGGCCGAGGACGGGCTGGCCGAATGGTCCTATGCGCATGTTCTGCCCTATTTCAAGCGGGCGGAGACCTGCGGCCGCGGCGGCGACGCCTATCGCGGCGACAGCGGGCCGCTGCAGGTCTCGCGCGGCGCCATGAAGAACCCGCTCTTCGCCGCCTTCATCGAAGCCGGGCAGCAGGCCGGCTATCCCCATACCGAGGACATGAACGGCTTCCAGCAGGAAGGCTTCGGCGCGATGGACATGACGATCCATCGCGGCCGGCGCTGGAGCGCCGCCACCGCCTATCTGCGCCCGGCGCTGGGACGGCCCAACCTGGCGGTGACGGTCGGCTCGCATGTCACGCGCATAATCGTCGAGCGCGGCCGCGCCACCGGCGTCGAGTATCGCCGCCGCGGCAGGCTCGAGACGGCGCGCGCCCGTCGCGAGGTCATCCTGTCGGGCGGCGCCATCAACTCGCCGCAACTTCTCATGTTGTCCGGCATCGGCCCGGCCGACGAGATCGGCCGGCATGGCATTCCGGTCGTCCTCGACCTCAAAGGCGTCGGGTGCAATCTGCAGGACCATCTCGAGCTCTACGTGCAGTACGAATGCACCAAGCCGATCACCCTCCATCTGGTCGAGAACCCGGTCAACCGGGTGCGCATCGGCCTCGAATGGTTCCTCTTCAAGACAGGCCTTGCCACCTCGGCGCATCTCGAGGCCGGCGGCTTCATCCGCCGCGACCCCTCGGTGCCGCATCCCGATCTGCAATATCATTTCCTGCCCTCGCTGGTGAACGATCACGGCCGCCAGCCGATCGGCCGCCACGCTTTCCAGGCGCATGTCGGGCCGATGCGGCCGACCAGCGCCGGCTATGTCCGGCTGCGCTCGGCGGATCCGACGGTGCATCCCGAGATCCAGCCCTTCTATCTCGCCACCCGCCAGGACCGCCGCGAGATGCGCGATGCCGTGACGCTGACCCGCGAGATCTTCGCCCAGCCCGCCTTCGACCCCTATCGCGGCGTCGAGATCCAGCCCGGCCCCGCAGTGCGCAGCGCCGCTGAGATCGACGCCTTCGTGCGGGCGAGGTCGGACAGCGCCTACCACCCGTCCTGCACGTGCAAGATGGGCACCGACGCGATGGCGGTGGTCGACGGACGGCTGCGCGTGCACGGCATCGAGGGGCTGCGCGTTGTCGACGCTTCGATCATGCCGAGCGTGGTCAGCGGCAATCTCAACGCACCGACCATCATGATCGCCGAGAAGGCCGCCGACATGATTCTCGGCCGGCCGGCGCCGGCGCCGGAATACGCCGCTGTCTATCAGCCACCCAGCGGCAGTAGACTGGGCGGCGAAAGACGGGGTATCGCGGAAAGTAGCCCCGCCGATGCCGAGCGGCTCGGCAGAGCGAAAGCAGTTCCTATGGCATGAAAATTGCGTAAAACTACGGGCGGCCTTCGGTGGATGTAATGGGAAGAACCGACCGAGGGATGGCCGATCGTTTCGAGGTGGTCGCGACCTATCGCGACAGGCAAAAGGGGAGGCAGCGATGACGGAGTTGGAATACTGGACGCAACAAATCAAGAAGGGGCGTATCTCTCGCCGTGAATTCATGGGACGCGCCGCGGCGCTCGGCGTGACGACGGCGCTGGCGACGACGATGCTGAGCGAGGTGGGCGTCGCGGCGGAGCCGAAGCGCGGCGGCTCGGCCAAGTTCGGCCTGGCCCACGGCGCGACGACCGACACCGGCGATCCCGCCGCCTATCCCGACACCGCGACGCAGATACCGTTCTGGGGCGCGATGTCGAACAGCCTGACCGAGGTCGACGCCAAGGGCAATATCCAGCCCGATCTTGCCCAGAGCTTCGAGCCGGCCGACAAGACCGCGACCTGGATCTTCACGCTGCGCAAGGGCGTGACCTTCCATAATGGCAAGGATGTCACGCCAGACGACGTCATCGCCTCCTTCCGCCATCACATGGGCAAGGATTCGAAATCGGCGGTCAAATCGGTGCTGGCGGCGATCAAGGACATCAAGGCGGACGGCAAGGACAAGGTCATCTTCACGCTCGACGGCGGCAATGCCGATTTCCCCTACCTCACCAGCGACTATCACATCCCGATCATGCCGGCGAAGGCGGACGGCACGGCGGATTGGCAGTCGAACGTGCGTACCGGCCCCTTCACCTTCGTGTCCTGGGAGCCGGGCGTGCGCGCCAAGCTGAAGCGCAACCCGAACTACTACGAGCCGGGGAAACCCTATTTCGACGATGTCGAGTTCCTCTCGATCACCGACGTCGCCGCGCGGGTCAATGCGCTGACTACGGGCGAGGTGCACTGGATCATGCGGCCGGATCTCAAGACGCTCAACCTGCTGCAGCGCAATCCCAACATCACGGTGAACGAGGTCACCGGCTACGGCCACTACACCTTCCCGATGGATGTGACGGTGAAGCCGTTCGACAATGTCGACGTCCGCACGGCGCTCAAATACGCGATCAACCGCGAGGAGATCGCCAAGAAGGTGTTCCTCGGCCACGCCGTGCCGGGCAACGACAATCCGATCGCGCCGTCGGTCAAGTTCGCGTCGGATCCGAAGCCGAAATACACCTACGACGTCGAGAAGGCGAAGTTCTACCTCAAGAAGGCCGGCCTCTCGTCGCTCAAGGTCGACCTCTCGGTGGCGGACGAGGCCTTCAACGGCGCCATCGATGCCGCAGTCCTCTACCAGGAGAGTGCCAAGGCCGCGGGGATCGACATCAACATCATCCGCGAGCCCAATGACGGGTATTTCGACAATGTCTGGCTGAAGAAGCCGTGGTGCGCGGATTACTGGAGCGGCCGGCCGACCGTCGACTGGATGCTCTCGGTTGTCTATGCGAAGGGCGCTGCCTGGAACGAGACCCACTGGGACAATCCGCATTTCAACGACATTCTTGCCCAGGCGCGCAGCGAGACCGACGAGAAGAAGCGGGCCACCCTCTATGCCGAGGCGCAGCAGCTCATCCACGACGATTGCGGCCAGATCGTCATCGTGTTCAACAACTACGTCGAAGCCGCCTCGAAGAAGCTCGCCCATGGCGATATCGCGGCGAACTGGGAGTGCGACGGCATGAAGATCGCCAAGCGCTGGTGGTTTGCGTGATCGTCCGCTAAGGACTCGGGCCGCCGGGAGACCGGCGGCCCGTCGTCGGGGGACGTCTTTGAAAAGGGGGCAATGATGCGGGACGGAGGCTCGAAGCGGTGAATCCGATCGTCAGGACAGTACTGCAACGGCTCGGTCTCGGGCTGATCACGCTGTTCGTCGTCTCGATCGTGATCTTCTCGGCGGTCACCATGCTGCCCGGCGATTTCGCCACCGCCATACTCGGTCAGTCGGCGACGCCGGAGACGGTGGCCGCCTTCCGCCGCTCGGTCGGCCTCGATCATCCGCCGGTGGCGCGCTATTTCGTCTGGATCGCCGGCGTGCTGCAGGGCAATTTCGGCGAATCCTTCTCGAGCGCCGGCGGCCTCGCCGGCGGCCATGCGCGGACCGTCGTCTCGCTGATCGTGCCGCGGCTGAAGAACACGCTGTTCCTCGCCGGCCTCACCGCTTCGATCGCGGTGCCGCTGTCGATCGGCCTCGGCATGCTCGCCGCGCTCTACCGCAACAGCCTGTTCGACCGCGTCGTCAACTTGGTGACCTTGACCTGGATCTCGGTGCCGGAGTTCTTCGTTGCCTACATATTGATGCTGTTCCTCGCTATCAAGTTTCCAATCTTCTACTCGCTCGCCAATATCGCACCGGACACGCCCTTTCTCGAGCGCGCGGCGCGCTCCGCCCTGCCGAGCATGACGCTGCTCCTCGTCATCGTCGCCCATATGATGCGCATGACGCGCGCGGCGATCATCAACCTGCTCGCCAGCCCCTATATCGAGACGGCGCGGCTCAAGGGCGTCTCGCCCGCCCGCATCATTTATCGGCACGCTTTGCCCAATGCGTTGGCGCCGATCGCCACCGTCGTCGCGCTGAACCTCGCCTATCTCGTCGTCGGCGTGGTCGTCGTCGAGGTCGTCTTCGTCTATCCGGGCATTGGCCAGCTCATGGTCGATTCCGTCTCCGCCCGCGATATTCCCGTCGTGCAGGCCTGTGCCCTGGTCTTCGCCGTGACCTATATCGGGCTCAACCTGCTGGCCGATATCGTCGCGATCGTCACGAACCCTCGCTTGCTGCATCCGCGATGACCGTCGAACCCGATAAATTCCCCAGCCTCACGGGATACGACAGCGACGGCGTCGCCGAGCTGATCGGTGCCGAGCTGCGGCCGCCGCCGGCGCGTCGCTCGCGCTACGAGGCCGCCTGGCGCGCCCTCAAGCGGGCGCCGCTCAGCGCCTGGTTCGGCATGGTGGTGATCGCTTGCTATGCCGTCATCGCGATTTTCGCGCCGCTCATCGCGCCTTACGGCGAATCGGCGATCGTCGGCAACCAATACGAGCCGTGGACACAGCAATTCATCTTCGGCACCGATCAGCTCGGCCGTGACATGCTCTCGCGTCTCATCTATGGCGCTCGCAACACGATCGGGATCGCGCTGCTCACCACCTGCCTGTCCTTCATGATCGGCGGCGTCCTCGGCCTCCTCGCCGCAACGCTGGGCGGCTGGACCGACCAGCTGCTCGCTCGCCTGGTCGATATCCTGATGGCGATCCCGCAGCTGATCTTCGCCCTGATGCTGCTCTCGATCTTCGGCTCGTCGGTGGTCAACCTCATTCTCATCATCGCGATGCTCGATTCGACGCGCGTCTTCCGGCTGACGCGGGCGATCGCCATGAACGTCGTCGTGCTGGATTTCGTCGAGGCGGCACGGCTGCAGGGCGAAGGGCTCGGCTGGATCATGCGACGCGAGATCCTGCCGAACATACTGCCGCCGCTCGTCGTCGAATTCGGCTTGCGCTTCTGCTTCGTCTTCCTGACGATCAGCGCGCTGTCGTTCCTCGGCCTCGGCATCAAGCCGCCGACGGCCGATTGGGGCTCGATGGTGCGCGAGAACGCCACGCTCATAAACTACGGCGACGTCACGCCGCTGCTTCCGGCAGGCGCGATCGCGCTCCTCACCGTCGCGGTCAATTTCGTCGTCGACTGGCTACTGCACAAGACGAGCGGGTTGAAAGATGAGCGTTAGCGAGCGCAAAGCAGAAATCGACCGTCCGGACGCTGCGGGCGAGACGCTGCTCGAGATTCGCGGTTTGCGTATCGAGGGGCAGAGCGACGACCGCTGGAACGAGATCGTCAAGGGCACCGACCTGACGCTGCGCCGCGGCGAGGTGCTCGGCCTTATCGGCGAATCCGGCGCCGGCAAATCGACGATCGGCCTCGCCGCCATGGGATATGCGCGCCCGGGCTGCCGCATCACCGCCGGCACCGTGCTGTTCGGCGGGGTCGATCTCGTCAAGATCGGCGAGGCGCAGAGGCGGGCGATACTGGGCGCGCGAATCGCCTATGTGGCGCAATCGGCGGCGGCCGCGTTCAACCCGTCCCACCGGCTGATCGATCAATGCGTCGAGGCGCCGCTCGATCACCGGCTGATGAACGAGGACGCCGCGAAGCGCAACGTCGTCGATCTCTTCCGCCGCCTGCAGCTTCCCGATGCCGAGCATTTCGGCTCGCGCTACCCCCATCAGGTATCGGGCGGCCAGCTGCAACGGGCGATGACGGCGATGGCGATGGCCTGCCGTCCCGACCTCATCATCTTCGACGAGCCGACCACGGCGCTCGACGTCACGACGCAGATCGAGGTTCTCGCCGCCATCAAGAATATCGTGCGCCAGTTCAACACGGCAGCGATCTACATCTCCCACGATCTAGCGGTCGTCGCGCAGATGGCCGACCACGTGATGGTGCTGCGTTATGGCGAGCTGGTCGAGGAGGCGCCGACGCGAACCATGCTCGCCGACCCGCAGCAGGCTTACACCAAGTCGCTATGGGCGGTGCGCTCGCTGCGCAAGGAGGAGGAGCCCGGCGAGGATGTGCTGCTGCGCGTCGATAGCGTGGATGCGAGCTATGGCGGCTTGTTCAAGGTGCTCCATGGCGTCAGCATCGAGATCTCGCGCGGACGGACGATCGCCGTCGTCGGCGAGTCGGGGTCGGGCAAGTCGACCCTGGCGCGCGTCATCACCGGCCTCTTGCCGCCGGTTGCCGGCAGCATCGCCTTCGACGGCAAGCCCCTGGCGCCGCGGCTCAAGGACCGCGACAAGACGGCGCTCCGCCGCATCCAGATGATTTATCAGATGCCTGACACGGCGCTCAACCCGCGGCGCCGCGTCGGCGACATTATCGGGCGGCCGCTCGAGCTTCATCTCGGCCTCACCGGCGCGGCGCGCCAACGCCGCATCGGCGAGCTCCTGGAGATGATCGAGCTCGACGAGCGGTTCATCGACCGCCTGCCGAGCGAGCTCTCCGGCGGCCAGAAGCAGCGCATCTGCATCGCCCGGGCGCTCGCCATCAAGCCGGATCTCATCATCTGCGACGAGGTGACCTCAGCGCTCGACCAGATCGTCGCCGAGGAGATCCTCAAGCTGCTGCTGCGGCTGCAGAAGGAGCTCGGCGTCTCGTATCTTTACATCACTCACGATCTGGCGACGGTGAAGGCGATCGCCGACGAGATCGTCGTCATGCATCGCGGGCGGGTCGTCGAGAGCGGCTCGAAATCGCAGGTCCTGTCGCCGCCGCATCACGACTATACCGAGCTCCTGCTGTCCTCCGTGCCGCAGATGGACCCCGACTGGCTCGACGGCATCCTCGCCAAACGCGCCCTCGCGGCGGAAATCTGATCGACCACATTTGCGCGATCAATTTGCCCGCTGCATTATCGCTGTAACAATTCCTAATTAGTGTCGTCCCGCCGCAACGGAGGCTGGCTGCGCAAGGCAGCCGGCGCCGAGCGGTGCCGTTGCGGCATGGTGCTGCAACAATCCGGATTTAAGCTCGCTCGACCAGCGAGGAAGAGCCGGACGATGGAAGGCTGCCACGGCATCGCAGGGTGACCGGCATGGCAGCCACAG
>DATAQP010000244.1:0-2681 GCA_036264595.1 Allostellaceae bacterium | reverse complement strand
CTCGCCGCTCTCCCGCTGCACTTCGGTCGCCGCCTCGAAGATGGCGCGTGCCTGCATCTCGTAGATCTCGGGATGGGAGATGCCGAGCCGGCAGCCGCGATGGCCGAGCATCGGATTGGCCTCGTGGAGCACGGCGGCGCGATGCTCGATCGCCGCGACGTCCTTGCCGATGACGGCGGCCAGCTCGGCGAACTCCGCCGCGCTCTTGGGCAGGAACTCGTGGAGCGGCGGGTCGAGCAGCCGGATCGTCACCGGCAGGCCTTTCATGATTTGGAAGAGCTCGATGAAATCGGCGCGCTGCATCGGCAAGAGCTTGGCGAGCGCGGCGCGCCTTCCGGCGCCGTCGTCGGCCATGATCATCTCGCGCACCGCGATGATGCGGTCGGCGTCGAAGAACATGTGCTCCGTGCGCGCGAGGCCGATGCCCTCGGCGCCGAATTTGCGCGCCGTGCGCGCATCGAGCGGCGTCTCGGCATTGGCCCGCACCTTCATCGTGCGGATCGCGTCGGCCCAGCCCATCAGCGTGGCGAAATCGCCGGAGAGCTCGGGCTGGATGGTCGGCACGGCGCCGAGGATGATCTCGCCGGTCGAGCCGTTGAGGGTGATGGTGTCGCCCGCCTTGGCGACGATGTCGCGCGCCGAGAGGGTGGCCGCCTTGTAGTCGATGCGGATGTCGCCGGCGCCGGCGACGCAAGGCCGCCCCATGCCGCGCGCGACCACCGCGGCGTGGCTGGTCATGCCGCCGCGGGTGGTGAGGATGCCGCGCGCCGCATGCATGCCGTGAATGTCCTCGGGGCTCGTCTCGACGCGCACCAGGATGACGCCCTCGCCCTTGCCGGCGCGCGCTTCCGCCTCGTCGGCCGAAAAGACGATGGCGCCCGAGGCGGCGCCCGGCGAGGCCGGCAGGCCGCGCGCCAGGACGGTCTTCTTGGCCTTGGGATCGAGCATGGGATGGAGGAGCTGGTCGAGCGAGGCGGGCTCGATGCGGCGCACCGCCTCCTCCTTGTTGATGACGCCGTCCTTGACCATTTCGACGGCGATCTTGAGCGCCGCCGGCGCGGTGCGCTTGCCGGTACGCGTCTGCAGCATCCACAACTTGCCCTGCTGCACGGTGAACTCGATGTCCTGCATGTCGCGGTAATGCTTCTCGAGCCTGACGCGGACGTTCGACAGCTCGGCGAAGACTTGCGGCATCACCTCTTCCATCGCCGGCAGGGTCGATTTGTTGGCCGTCTTGCCGGCGAGGGTGAGATGCTGCGGCGTGCGGATGCCGGCGACGACGTCCTCGCCCTGGGCGTTGACGAGATACTCGCCGTAGAACTCGTTGGCGCCGGTCGACGGGTTGCGGGTGAAGGCGACGCCGGTCGCGCAATCCTCGCCCATATTGCCGAACACCATGGCCTGGACGTTGACCGCGGTGCCCCAATTGGCCGGGATGTCATGCAGGCGGCGATAGGTGATGGCGCGCTGATTCATCCACGAGCCGAAGACGGCGCCGATGGCGCCCCAGAGCTGCTCCTGCGGGTCCTGCGGGAAGGGCTTGCCGATGGCGTGCTGGACGACGTCCTTGTAGCCGGCGACGATGGTCCGCCAATCCTCTTCCTTCAGATCGGTATCGAGCGTCGCGCCGGTATCGAGCTTGTGGTTCTCCAGCAGCTCCTCGAAACGGTGGTGCTCGACGCCGAGCACGACCTGGCCGTACATCTGGATGAAGCGGCGATAGCTGTCATAGGCGAAGCGCGCATCCTTGCTGCGCCGCGCCAGGCCTTCGACGGTGGCATCGTTGAGGCCGAGATTGAGCACGGTGTCCATCATCCCGGGCATCGAGGCGCGCGCCCCTGAGCGGACCGAGACGAGGAGCGGGTTCTCGTCGTCGCCGAAGCGGGCGCCGAGCGCCTTCTCGAGCGTGCCGAGCGCCGCCTTGACCTGGCCAGCGAGCTCCTTCGGATAGGTCTTGTCATTGTCGTAGAAATAGGTGCAGACCTCGGTGGTGATGGTGAAGCCGGGCGGCACGGGCAGGCCGAGATTGCTCATCTCGGCAAGGCCGGCGCCCTTGCCGCCCAATAGGTTCTTCATCTCGGCGCTGCCCTCCGCGGCGCCGTCACCGAAGCTGTAGACCCATTTCGCCATGCCGACTCACCCTTCGATCTGCGCGAAATCCGCGACTTGATTGAGCGTCGCGCGGATCTGCGACAGCAGCCGCAACCGATTGACCCGCAACGCCGCGTCCTCGCTATTAACGGTTACGCGGTTGAAAAATTCATCAACCGGATGGCGCAACCGCGCAAGCGCCGCCATCGCCACGCCGAACTCCTCGTTCTGCAGCGCGGCGCTGCTTAAACGCTCGACCTTGACGAGTCGTTCCGCCAGCGCGGTTTCCGCTTTCTCGCGCAGCAGCGCGGGATCGGGCGCCCCCTCGTAGCTGCGCCCGTCCTTCTTCTCCTCGATGCGCACGATGTTGGAGGCGCGGCGATAGGCAGTGAGCAGATTGGCGCCGTCCTCGCTCCTGAGGAACTCGTCGAGCGCCGCGACGCGCGCCAGGAGACGGACGAGATCGTCCTCCATCCCCTCTCCCGCTTGCGGGAGAGGGTTAGGGCTGTTTGCGTCATGCGTTGCAAGATCGGATCGAGGAGCGGAACGAGCCCTCACCCTGCCCTCTCCCGCAAGCGGGAGAGGGTTCC
>DATAQP010000218.1:0-6390 GCA_036264595.1 Allostellaceae bacterium | reverse complement strand
GGATGGCGCTGCTCCATCAGCGCGGCGAGGATGGCGCGCCGATCGCCATCCTTGAGCAGCGGCCGATTGTCGCGCCGGGAGACACGGGCGAGCAGGAGGTCGAGATCGGCCCGCAGCCAGATCGAGATGCCGCGCTGGCGGATATGGGCGCGCGTCTGCGCATCCATGAAGGCGCCGCCGCCGGTTGCCAGCACATGCCGGGGACCGTCGAGCAGGCGGGCGATGACGCGGCGCTCGCCGGAACGGAAATAGGACTCGCCGTAGCGTGCGAAGATCTCTTCGATCGTCTCACCGGCCGCCATCTCGATCTCGGAATCGGCGTCGACGAAGGGAAGATGGAGACGGGCGGCGAGTCGGCGCCCGATATTGCTCTTGCCGGCGCCCATCAGCCCGACGAGCACGATGCTGCGCGTCGGCTGGCTCGCTGCCGCGCCGCCGGCCGGCGCAGGCGCCGCCTTCTCCTCCTTCGCGTTGAAAGCGTCAATCTTCACAGGTAAACTGCCGCAAACTGGCCACAAATCGACCCTAGCATAAAGCTCAGCCTCGCGTATCGTCGGCCCGGTCGGTCCACGGTCTTCCGCATATAATTATCGGGCAGGATTATCGACAGAAATGGGAAAGTTGGTGCTGATTACCCTTGCGGTGATCGTCGTGCTGCTTGTGGGGGGTGGCGTATTCCTGGCGGCCTGGGATATTCCCGCGCCGTCGACGCCGGTCGAGAAAGTCATTCCCGATGCGAAATTCCCGAAGTGACGGCTCGCTCTATGGGCTGAGCGCCGCACGCGGCTTTGCCGCCGGCCTGCTGTTGCTCGCCGCCGTCGCGCCCGCCGGGGCGGCGAGCGATCCGACGCAGCCGCTCGCACCGCCGACGCCCGGATCCCCGACGGTGGGGCCGCCGCTGCGCCTCGGCGTGCCGCAGCGCCTGACTCCGCTGCAGCAGGAGCCGCCAGCGGTTGTCGGGCCGGTCAAGCCGGCCGGCACCCCGTCCCCCGGGGGAGCGGCGAACGGTGCCGCGAGCGACGGCACTCCGATCGTCATCGATCCGCTGGCGCCGATCGACCCGGATTGGGCGGGGCCGCTGGGCCCCGAGCAGGGCGGCTATGCCCAGACGCTCTGGCAGGGTACGCCGCGCTCGCTCGTCGTCGCCCTGGTGCCGCGGCTGAGCGCGACGAACTCGCCGGCCCTGCAAGGGCTCACCAAGCGGCTGCTGCTGTCGAACGCGGTAGCGCCGGGACCGCGGCCGCCGCAAGGCGTCCTGGCAGATGGCGCGGCGACGGACGGCGCGGCGGGCGAGCCGGCCGACCTCGTCGATCTGCGTCTCGAGCGGCTGATCGAAGCCGGTCAGGTGGAACCCGCCAACGCGGTTCTGGCGCTGGTGCCGGCGCGCGGCGACGGCGAGGCGCTGGCGCGACGCCGCGTCGATCTCGCCTTCCTTGCCAACGACACCAAATCGGCCTGTGCGCGCGTCACCGAGGGCGTCCGCCACTATAAGACCCCGTGGTGGAGCCGCGCCCTCATCGCCTGTCAGGCTCTCTCCGGCGACAGCGCCGGGGCGGGGCTCGGTCTCGATCTCCTGCGCGAGCAGAAGGCGCCGAAGGACGAGGCCTTCGAGACGCTCGTCCGGGCGGTCGGCGGCCGAAAGGTCAAGCTCGACCACCTCGCCGATCCCTCGCCGATCCATCTCGCGCTGCTCGCCGCCGCCAAGCTGCCGCTGCCCGCCGATGCGCTGTCCAGCGCGTCGCCCACCGTGCTGCTCGCCTGGGCCGGCGCCGAGGGCGCGCCGCTGGCGCAGCGCCTCGCTGCGGCGGAGCGCGCCGCCGCCTTCGGCGCCCTGCCGCTCGACCGGCTGCGCGCGCTCTACGACAAGACAGAGATCACGCCGGAGGAGCGCGCCAATGCGATCAGCCGCGCCGCCGCCGAGAAGGGGGCGCGCGCTCACGCCCTGCTCTATGTCGTCGCCAAGGCGCAGCCGCTCGGCTCGGCGCGCGCCGAGATACTGCAGGCGATGATCGCCCAGGCGCGCAAGGACGGCGATTTCGTCCTGGTCGGCCGCGTCATCGAGCCGCTTGTCCTCGAGATGAAGCCGAGCATGGATCTCGGCTGGTTCGCCGGCGACGCGACGCGCGTGCTGCTGCTCACCGGCCATCACGGCGAGGCGCGTTTCTGGTTCGCCGTCGCCGATCCCGATACGGCGCGCGGCCTTTATCCGCTGGCGCGGCTGGCGGTCGGGCGCGACATCGCGTGGGATGGCAAGCAGCTCGACGCCGCCATCGCCGCCGCGCTCAAGGCCGACAATGACGGCGGCGCCCGCCAGGCGGCAATGGTTCTCGCGCTCCTCGGCGCCTTCGACGATCCGATCGGCCCGGCCGATTGGGGGCCGCTCGTCGCCCGCCTACCGCTGGCTTCGCTCGATTTGCCGGGCGCGCCGATCTGGTTCGACCTGCCGCGCGCCGCCGCCGGCCACCGGATAGGCGAGACGGTGCTGCTAGCCCTGGTGACGGCGGGCGAGGGCGGCAAGCTCACGCCGCAGCCGACCAGGCTGGCCCGCACCGTCGAGGCGCTGCGTGCCGCCGGGCTCGAACCCGACGCGCGGGCGTTGGCCGTCGAAGCGTCGCTGACGGCGGGGTTTTGATGCTGGGAGCGGCATCAAGCGTCCTTCGAGACAGCCGCTTCGCGGCTTCCTCAGGATGAGGTGGAGTTTCAATGCCAATCACAACGCCTCCTCATCCTGAGGAGCGCCGACAGGCGCGTCTCGAAGGACGCAATGCGCGCCTGCAATCCGATCGTCCGCGCCCCGCAAATGGCCCGTAAGGGCAGTCGCCAGCCGAAGACCGCTTCGCCCTCGCGCCATGTCGAGGCCTTTCTCGAGATGCTTGCCGCCGAGCGCGGCGCCGCGCGCCTGACGATCGACGCCTATCGCAACGATCTCGGCGATTTCGCTGGTTTCCTCGCCGCTGCCGGCAAGCCGGTCGAGGCGGCCGATGCGGCGGCGCTGCGCCGCTATCTCGCCCGGCTGAGCGGCGCCGGCCTGTCGCCGCGCACGACGGCGCGCCGCCTCTCCGCGCTGCGCCAGTTCCATAAATTCCTCTTCGCCGAGGGCGTGCGCGGCGACGATCCCTCGGCGCAGCTCGATTCGCCGCGCCTCGGCCGCCCGCTCCCCAAGATTCTCGCCGAGGCGGAGATCGAGTCGCTGATCGCCGCCGCGCGGCGCCGCGACAGCGCCGAGGGCAAGCGACTGCTCTGTTTCGTCGAGCTGCTTTACGCCACCGGGCTGCGCGTCTCCGAGCTCGTCGCCCTGCCGTTGTCGCGGCTGCGCGAGAAACGCTTTCTCCTCATCGCCGGCAAGGGCGGCAAGGAGCGTCTGGTGCCGCTCAGCGCGCCGGCGCGCGCCGCGCTCGCCGACTATGCCACGGTGCGCGGCGAGTTCCTCGCCGAGGGCGCGACCTCGCGCTATCTCTTCCCGTCGCGCGGCGAGGAGGGGCATCTGACGCGGCGGCGCTGCGGCCAACTCCTCAAGGAGCTCGCCATCGAGGCCGGCATCGATCCGGCGCGCGTCTCGCCGCATGTCCTGCGCCATGCCTTCGCCAGCCATCTGCTCGATCACGGCGCCGATCTCCGCAGCGTCCAGCAGATGCTCGGCCATGCCGATATCGCGACGACGCAGATCTACACCCATGTCCAGGGCGACCGGCTGCGCGCCCTGGTCGAGACGCATCACCCGCTGGCGCGGCGGAAGTAGCGCGAGCCTCGATCCTTAGAGACTTCAATCCTCTCTTAACCCTACCGCGCTAGGCTATCAGCCGATCTTCCAACAGCACTGGGATGGGCTGAAGATGGGCGCGGGACGCATCGCCGGTACGGGCGAGTTTCGGAAATTCCGTCGCGTCAGCGTCCACTGGCCGGCGACGCTGGCCTGCCGCAGCGCCAACCTCGCCTGCGTCATCGCCAACCTCTCGGCCAACGGCGCCAAGGTGAAGCTTGCCGATCCGCCGGCGGGGCAGGCGCGGGTGACGCTGTCGTCCAGCCGTTTCGGCGCGCTCGAAGGCGAGATCGTCTGGCGCAGCCCAAGCGCGCTCGGCATCCGTTTCCTCCTGGCGCCCGATCTCGTCGCCACGGTGCTCGACGACAAGCTGCCGCAACTCCCCCGCGGGAGCGGCGAAGCAGCGTAGGACCGGCATCCCCCTCCGGCGGAGGGCGGCGCGAAGCAGTGGCCTCTTGCCGAGGGCTGTGCTAGGGAACGCGCCGCAATGCGTCATTTCCTCGATTTCGAAAAACCGATCGCCGAGCTGGAGGGCCAGATCGAGGCGCTCCGGCACCTGTCCAACGGCGGCGATCTCAACATCGCCGACGAGGTCACGCGTCTCGAGGCGAAAGCCGACCGCCAGCTGCGCCAGACCTACGCCAAATTGTCGCCCTGGCAGAAGGTCCAGGTGGCGCGTCATCCCGAGCGTCCGCATACCGGCGACTACGTCGCCGCGCTGATCAGTGAGTTCACGCCGCTCGCCGGCGACCGCAGCTTCGCCGAAGATCGCGCCATTATCGGCGGCATCGGCCGCTTCCGCGGGCGCAGCATCGTCGTCATCGGCCACGAGAAGGGCGCCGACACCGATTCGCGCGTGCGCCATAATTTCGGCATGGCGCGGCCCGAGGGGTATCGCAAGGCGCGCCGCCTGATGGAGCTCGCCGAGCGCTTCGCCCTGCCAGTGCTGGCGCTGGTCGACACGGCGGGCGCTTATCCGGGCATCGACGCCGAGGCGCGTGGCCAGGCCGAGGCGATCGCCCGCTCGATCGAAGCGTGCCTCAGGCTGCGCGTGCCGCTGGTCGCCGCGATCATCGGCGAGGGCGGCTCGGGCGGCGCCATCGCCCTCGCCGCCGGCAACACCGTGCTGATGCTCGAGCACGCGGTCTATTCGGTGATCTCGCCCGAGGGCTGCTCGTCGATCCTGTGGCGCAGCGCCGACAACACGCAGGACGCCGCCGAGGCGCTCAAGCTGACGGCGCAGGACCTGCTCAAGCTCGGCATCATCGACGGCGTCGTGCCCGAGCCGCTCGGCGGCGCCCATCGCGGCGCGGCCGAGACGATTGCCGCGCTCGGCAACGCGCTCGACGCCGCGCTGCAGCCGCTTCTCGCCCTCGATGGCGCCACGCTCGTCGCCCAGCGCAAGCAGAAATTCATCGCCATGGGTGAGCACGGTCTCTGATCCTCCGGACGGGCCGCGTCTTGGCAGCGCCCCTCCGCGTCACCAGATGTTTGCCCAAAGGAGCGGCGCCGGCGCAGGACCCGAGGGGGGTAACGCCGGCATCCGCGCAGGAGAGCATCCATGACACCGCAGGAACGCGACCTCATCACCCATCTGCTGGACCGCCTCGCCCAGGCCGGCAACCAGCCCAAGGATCCCGAGGCCGATTCGTTGATCCGCCAGGCGGTGGCGGCGCAGCCCGATGCGCCCTATTACCTGGTGCAGACCGTGCTCATCCAGGACATGGCGCTGAGCAACGCGCAGAGCCGCATCCAGGCGCTCGAGCAGCAGCTCGCCGCGGCGAAGCCGGCGCCTGCGCAACCGACGAGCTTCCTCGGCGGCCTCTTCGGCGGCGCCGCCGCGACCAACCCGGCCGGCAGCAGCGTGCCCTCCGCGGGGCCGTGGAGCCGGCCTGCTCCCGCCGCACCGGCGCAGGCGGCGCCGCAATGGCAAGGGCAGCCTGGGCCGGCGCAGCCATGGCAGGGCCAGCCAGGTTACGGTCCGCCGGGCTACGGCATGGGGATGAGCGGGCCGATGATGGGGATGGGCGGCGGCTCGGGCTTCCTGCGCTCGGCGGCGACCACGGCGGCTGGCATCGCTGGCGGCGCCCTGCTCTTCGAGGGCATCCAGTCGATGTTCGGCAACCATGCCGGCGGCATCCTCTCCGGCACCTCGATGCAGCCGGGGCTGAGCGAGACGGTGATCAACAATTACTACGGCAGCGACCCCGCCGCGGGCAACGCGCCGCAGACCGCCGCCTCGGATCACGGCACGGACAGCAACGTCGAGCCGGCCGACTATACCGCCGACAACACCGTCGATCCCGATCCCGGCCTCGCCGATCAGGATTTCGCCTCGGACCAGGATTTCGGGGGCGGCGACAGCGACCTTACCTGAGGCCGCGCGCCACCCCGAGCGGCGCGGTTACGCCGCATAGCCCTGTGGGGAGCTGAGCGCCCACACTCGTTGGGGCGGGTTGACAGCGAGTGAGTGATGACTTACTCATCCCGCATGGCAACAATCCGGCTGGATAACCAGGGCCGCCGCCGCGGCATCGTCGATGCCGCGGTGCCGCTTTTCGCGCGCAAGGGCTTCGCCGGTACGACCACCAAGGAAATTGCCGAGGCGGCGCCTGTCTCCGAGGCGCTCG
>DATAQP010000198.1:0-1568 GCA_036264595.1 Allostellaceae bacterium | reverse complement strand
CGAGCGCCTGTCGCCGGCGGAGCTCGGCCAGGCCCGCCATCTCCTCGCCGGCGCGTTCGGCGCGGCGATGGCGGAAGGCCGCCGCCACCGCATCGCCCTCATCGGCCTGCGCGGCGCCGGCAAGTCGACCCTCGGCCGACGCCTCGCCGAGGCGCGCGGCGTCCCGTTCATCGAGCTCGACCGTGAGATCGAGCGCGAATCCGGCCTTGCGCTCGGCGAGATCTTCGACCTCTACGGCCAGCCCGCCTTCCGCCGCCTCGAGCGGCGCTGCCTCGAAGCGGCGATCGAGCGCCACAAATCCTGCGTCATCGCCACCGGCGGCAGCCTCGTCTCCGAGCCCGGCACGTTCGACCTGCTGCTCGCGGCCTGCTTCACGGTATGGCTCAGAGCGGCGCCGGCCGAGCACATGGGCCGCGTCCTGGCGCAGGGCGACACGCGGCCGATGGCGGAGAACGAGGAGGCGATGGAGGATTTGCGCCGCATCCTCGCCGGCCGCGAGGCGCTCTACAGCAAGGCTGATGCCATCGTCGACACGGCGGGGAAAACGGTCGAGGAGAGCTTGGCGGCGTTGCGCGCGGCCGTCGCCTAGGCCGCATCCCTAACGGTTGTCATAGTGCCGGTACTGATATTGGTTGTTGAGGTAGATGGCGTCGGTGGAGCCGTGCTGCGAGAGGAATTCGCACGAGCTCACGGCGACGCCGATCGCGGCGAGCAGTATCGCCGTCGCCGTTTTTCTTACCCTTGTCATGGCAGCACGTCTCCGACAATCGTCATGGCGTTCGACGCGAAGCCTTTCGCGGCCATTGTGACTAAAATGAAGGCAAGGCGAGCCGTAGCGGCGCCTCGAGCCGGCGCGACGGCACCGGGCTTGCCACGTCTCGCGCCAGAGGTACATTGCCACAGCGTTCGTGCGCCCGGCATCCGTGATTTCCGCAGGTCTGATTTCTGAAGGAGAACCGTCTTGCAGTCAAAGCGCGTCATCTCGGTCGTCGGCTGCCATGCCGAAGGCGAGGTCGGAGACGTCGTCACCGGCGGCATATTGCCGCCGCCGGGCGCGACGATGTACGAGAAGATGCGGGCGATGGAGCGCGACTTCGATCACATCCGCCGCCTGCTGCTCTGCGAGCCGCGCGGCAGCGTCGCGCGCCACCTCAACATCCTCACCGCCCCGACGCGCGACGATTGCGACGCCGGGGTCATCATCATGGAGCCGACCGAATACGTCGCGATGTCGGGCTCGAACGTGATCTGCACCGTGACGGTGCTGCTCGAGACCGGCATCATCGCCATGCGCGAGCCCGAGACGATCGTCACGATGGATACGCCGGCCGGGCCGGTGCGGGCGCGCGCGACCTGCCGCGACGGCAAATGCCTCTCCGTCGAGTTCGCCAATGTCCCCGCCTTCGTCGATCGCCTCGACGCCCGGCTCGAGATCGAAGGCGTCGGCACGGTCGAGCTCGACGTCGCCTATGGCGGCATGTTCTACGCCATCGTCGACGCGACCAGGCTCGGCTTCGCCGTCAGTCCCGACGAGGCGCGCGAGCTCGCGGTGATGGGCGAGAAGATCC
>DATAQP010000184.1:0-19059 GCA_036264595.1 Allostellaceae bacterium | reverse complement strand
AGCCCACCGCATCGAGCGGATTGAACGGATAGGTCACCGTCGAGAGCTGGTTACGCCGCTTGACGTCGACATGCCACGGCCCGGCGAGCTTCTGCTGCGCCGTGAACGTCGCGTCGATGACAGGCACGTCGAGCATGGCGGGATCGAAGATGGCGTGGGCGCCGAGCATGCCCTTGTCGGGCAACCGGTAGCTGTCGTTCGTCGCCTCGATGAGAATCGCAGTGACCGGGCCGTCGCATTCGATGCGCCACATCGTACCGCGCGGCAGCACGATGTAGTCGCCGTCACGAAAGCGCAGATGGCCGAAATCGCAGAACAGGCTGCCGCTGCCCTCATGGACGAAGATGAGCTCGTCGCCGTCGCCGTTGCGCACGAGACGATCCATCGCCCCCTCGGTGCGCCACTGGCGGAAGCGCAGGTGCGGGTTCGACAGCACCGCATCGGCCTCCCAGGGCGAGGCGGCGATGGCGTTGATCCGGGTGAGGTCGAAGGCGCGCGGGCGCAGCGGCCCCTCCCAGCTCGTCCAGCCGGTCGGCGGGTGGGCGTGGTAGAACTGCGCCGAGGGGCCGAAGAATCCTTCCTTGCCCATCTCGCGCTCATAGGTGCCCGGCGGCAGGTCGGCATGGGCCTGACGCGAGGCGGTACCCTCGACATGCGGGAAGCTGATCCAGTTCCTCATCATCTCACTCCTTCAGCACGCCGCGGCGGATCTGGTCGAGCTCGATCGATTCGAAGAGGGCCTGGAAATTGCCCTCGCCGAAACCCTCATTGCCCTTGCGCTGGATGATCTCGAAGAAGATCGGGCCGATCACCGTCTGGGTGAATATCTGCAGCAGCAGCCCGCCCCCTTCGGTCGGCGCACCGTCGATCAGGATGCGCTCGCGCGCCAGCAACGCAAGATCCTCGCCATGGCCCGGCAGGCGCGTGTCGACGCCCTCGTAGTAGGTGTCGGGCACGGTCTGGAACGGTACGCCGCGGGCGCGCAGCGCCGCCACCGTTGCGTAGATGTCCTCGGTGCCGAGGGCAATATGCTGGATGCCCTCGCCGCGATAGGCTTCGAGATATTCGGCGATCTGCGATTTGTCGTCGGCGCTCTCGTTGATCGGGATGCGGATCTTGCCGCATGGGCTGGTCATCGCCTTGGAGCGCAGCCCGGTCAGCTTGCCCTCGATGTCGAAATAGCGGACTTCGCGGAAATTGAAGAGCTTCTCGTAGAAATCCGCCCATTGCGCCATGCGGCCGCGATGAACGTTATGGGTGAGATGATCGACCATCGTGAGGCCAACGCCGGCCGGAAGCGGATCGGCGCCGGGTACCGGCAGGAAATCCACGTCGTAAATCGAGTGCTCGCCATAGCGGTCGACGAGATAGATGACGCTGCCGCCGATGCCCTCGATCGCCGGGATGTTGAGCTCCATCGGGCCGACCTTGGACTGTACCGGCCGGGCGCCGAGCTCGATCGCCCGCTTATAGGCCTTAGCGGCGTCGCGGACGCGGAACGCCATGGCGCAGACTGAAGGTCCGTGAATGCGGGCAAAGGCTTGCGCGAAACTGTCGGGCTCGGCGTCGAGCACGAAATTGACGTCGCCCTGGCGGTAGAGCGTCACGTCCTTGGAGCGGTGACGCGCCACCGCGGTGAACCCCATCATCTCGAAGAGGCGGGCGAGCGCAGCGGTGTCGGGGGCAGTGTACTCGACGAACTCGAAGCCGTCGGTACCCATCGGGTTGTCCCATAGGCTGGGGGCGGGTTTCGTCGCGACATCGGCTGCCACGCTCATTCGGCCTCCTCCATGACTTGGCGCTTGGAATGGCTTGACGCAGGGCGTCCTGAGCGACAATTTAGTTTCAAATGAAACTAAATCCAAGTACCAACTTCGCCGAGCCGGAGGCAGAGCCGGGGCTCGAGCTCGAGCGCTTCCTGCCCTACCGGCTCTCGGTCCTGACCAACCGCATCTCGACGGCAATCGCCCGCGTCTATGTCAGGCGCTTCGCCCTCACCGTGCCGGAATGGCGCGTCATGGCAGTGCTCGGCCGCTTCGGGCCGCTGTCGGCGAACGCCGTCTGCGAGCGCACGGCGATGGACAAGGTGCGGGTCAGCCGGGCGGTCGCCCGCCTCGCCGCCGCCGGTCGCCTCGAGCGCCGCACCGATGATGCGGACCGGCGGCGCGCGCTGCTCGAGCTGACGGCGCGCGGACGCGCCGTCTATGACGAGATCGGCCCGCTGGCGCTTGCCGTCGAGACCCGCCTGCTGGCCCAGCTCAGCGCCGTCGATCATGCCGACCTCGATCGACTGCTGCCGAAGCTCGAGGCTGCCGCCGCGACATCTTTTGCCGAGGGCTAGGAATTTTGCAGGGTTCCAATCTGGCGCGATCGCGATTATCTAGCGGGCTAGCCCGAGATACCGACCGAGATTTGCATCAAGGAGACGATGATGGCCCGCAAGAAACAACCCGTCGGCAGCGAGTTCGTGCTGTTCGATGTCGTCTACGAGGACGGTACGCGGCTGTCGAATCGCAAGGTGCCGAGCGAGGCCGTCGGCGGGCTCGACGGCGACTCACCGGCCAAGGAGATCCTCGAAGCCCAGGATCAGAAGATCGCCGCACTTTCCGGCAAGCCGCGCGGCGCCATCAAATCGATCGCCCGCTCGGTTGCCCGCTAGCTCTGCAAATCGTTGCCCAGGCCGTGAGCGCTAATCGCGCTCTTCGGCACTTTCGGCGGGGGCGGCGCCGCCATCGGCCTCGGCCGCCTTGCGTTGCGCCGTCCGTTCCTGCTGCAGCTTGAGCTTTTCTTCCTTCTTGGCGCGCTTGGCGCGATCGCGCTCGGCGCGCTGCTGATTGTAGTTCGGTTTGAAGGCCATCGCTTCTCCTTGGCGGACGCCACCGTAAGTTTATCAGGTCGGCCGACGGCTAGATTGCAGCTGCCTTGCGCGGCTTGCGGCGCACCGGCGCACTCGGCTTCGCCACCGCTTTTTCTTCGGCGGCGACTTTCTCCTCGGCAGCGACCTTGGCCATGCGAAGCTCGCGCAGCCGCGCCGTCTTCAGGGCGTCCGCCTGGCGCGCCTTCTCCTTGTCCTTGAGGACTTCCGCGGTGCGTTGCTGATTCTTGTTCCACAACGCTTGCGCCGCTCGGCGCGCTTCGGCGTCGCGCTGTTCCATCTTGCTCATTCTTCGCTCCTCATAAACGAGCGTGCAGCCTCAGGCCTCGGCGAAGACGAGCCTGCAGCCCGGTCTAGTAACCCTCTCGCTCCATCCGCTTGCGCAGCGCCTTGCGGTGACGGCGAACCGCCTCTGCCTTCTCGCGGGCACGTCGCTCCGACGGCTTCTCATAGGAGCGCCGGCGCTTCATTTCGCGGAACGTTCCTTCGCGCTGCATCTTCTTCTTGAGCACGCGAAGCGCCGAGTTGACGTCGTTGTCTCGAACGAAAACTTGCATTTAGGCGATTAGCCCTTCCTTGGCGACGCGCGGGACAGCCGCGCGGTAGGTTGATCGGCGCCGGGCCAACGGTCAGGCAGCAGCCTGGAACCGGCGCCCGGCAGCGACGAATGAATCAACCGGCGGCCTGCAGATTGGCCGCCGATTCCTTGCCGCGATCGCGGGCGATCTCATAGCTGACCCTCTGGCCCTCTTTCAGAGTGCCCATATTGGCCCGCTCGACCGCCGAGATATGAACGAAAACATCCTTACCGCCATCGTCTGGCTGAATGAAACCGTACCCTTTCTGGGCGTTGAACCATTTTACCGTACCGACAGCCATAGATCGGCCTCCGACAAATAGGGGCCGCCCCGCGAAGCCGCGTGACGGATCAAACTCCGATGAGGGGCGGAAGCTGGGTCCGGCGCTCGATCGTGAGCGGGGGAGAGCAGGCCGAACCGACACGAGTCGATAACGCTAATATAAGCGAAATGCGGCAATTTCGCAAGATCAACCACGGATGAGCGCAGGAACAAGCCCGCCGCCGGCCCGGCCGGACAAGCGCCCCGGCTATCGCCGCATGAGCTGGACCAGAGCGGCGCAGCGCTCCGCCCGTTGCTGAAGATACCGGTCGCGCATGGCGTTGAAATCGCTGTATTCGAGCGCCTTGGCCCGTGTATCTATCTGCCGCGCCGCGACGACGTCGAGGACGACCTCGAAGCTCTCGACCGCGACCACGGTGGCAAGGCCCGTGCCGGCGCCGAAGACGGCCGCCGCCACCGAGTACATCGTCAGGTTGATGAGGACGACGTCCACGAACGCATCGCGCAAGGTGCGCGGGCCGACGAAGCCCAGCATGATGAAGGGTCCGGCCGGCACGCCGCGGGCGCAGAACGCGAGGCCGAGGTCGCGCTGCTCGGCGGGGAGACCGAAATCGGTGGCGCGGTCGTAGTAGCCGAACAAGCCCGCCGTGCTGTTGATGGAGAACCGCTCAACGGCCCGCGTCATCCCCGGACGATCGCCGATGATGACGCTCGCCATTGCCGAGAGCGGCTCGTTGACGAGATTGCTGACGACGTTGCCGACATTGCCGCTCGCGACGGCCCCCGCCGCGAGCTCCGTCGCCACCGGATCGGAGTTCGGCTCGATGCGGGCGATCTGACGGTAGATGAAGCCGTTCATCGAGAAGATCATGCGATTATAGCGCTCCAGCAACGACGGTCCGGCGGGCGTTTCCGCCGCCGGCTCGCCGACGCCATCCACCGGGGCGGCGGTCGCCCTGGCGGCGAGCACCACGATCAGGATAGCTGCGATGCCGCTGCCGCGGCCGATCAGCGACCGCGCAATCCGCCGCAAAGATTGGTGCGTGGTCTCGCGATGGCGCCGCAGGCGCGCACCCTCTGTTCCCATTGCCCCTGCCGAGGGGGCAACCGACCGGCTCGCATAGCGCATCGCCATATGTCGTCCTTGTTCACATATGCTGGCAATCTTCGAGTCCGGCCGTCGCTGGAGCGCTTGCCCTCTCCTCTCTGCATGCTATAAGCCTCTCGCGTTACAACCAAGGGGGCGCCGCGGGTTGGCTGGCAATCCAGCGATTCTGGTCCTCAACGGACCGAACCTCAATCTGCTCGGCTTGCGCGAGCCGGAAATCTATGGCCATGAGACGCTGTCGGATATCGAGGAGGCATGCCTCGAAAGCGCCGCCGCGCTCGACCTTACCGTCGATTTCCGTCAATCCAACCACGAAGGCCAGCTGGTCGACTGGATCCACGAAGCGCGGCAGACCGCCGACGGCATCATCCTCAATGCCGGTGCCTTTTCGCACACCTCGATCGCCATACTCGATGCGCTCAACGCCGCCGCCCTGCCGGTAATCTAGGTGCATCTCTCCAACATTTATCGGCGCGAGGAATTTCGCCACAATTCCTACGTAAGCCGAGCGGCGCGCGGGGTCATCTGCGGCCTTGGCGGGCAAGGCTACGAACTCGCGCTGACGGCGCTGGCGCGCATCCTGCGCAGCGCGGATTGATCGGCCGCGGCGGCTGACGGGGATTTTATGCTGATATGTCGAAGCAGAGTGATTTAGCAATCGAACTCCCGGCGGGCGAACTGCCGGGAGACTTGACCGTCGATGGGACGCTCGTGCGCACCCTGGCTGCGCTGCTCGCCGAAACCGGCCTCTCGGAGATCGAATATGCCGTCGGCGACCGCCGCATCCGCGTCGCGCGCAACGCCGCCGCCGTGTCATTTGTGCCCGCCGCGGCGACGGTCGCCACCGGCGCGGCCAGCCCAGCGACGCCGGCCTTGCCCTCCCTCGCCGCCCATCCCGGCGCCGTCAAGGCGCCGATGGTCGGCACCGTCTATCTCTCGCCGCAGCCCGAGGCGCCGCCTTTCGCCAAGCTCGGCGACATGGTGAGCGCCGGACAACCGCTGCTCATCATCGAGGCGATGAAGGTGATGAATCAGATCCGCGCGCCGCGCGCCGGCCGCCTGGCCCAGATCCTCGTCGAAGACGGCGCCCCCGTCGAATACGGCGAGGTGATGATGGTCCTCGAATAAACCGCCCCCGTCACCAGCCCGCCACCGCAAGCGAGATCGGGGAGCAATGTTCGAGAAGATCCTGATCGCCAACCGGGGCGAGATCGCGCTGCGCATCCACCGCGCTTGCCGGGACATGGGTATCAAGACGGTGGCCGTCCACTCGACCGCCGACGCCAACGCCATGCATGTCCGACTCGCCGACGAAAGCGTCTGCATCGGGCCGCCTTCGGCGCGCGATTCCTATCTCAACATTCCGGCCATCCTGTCGGCGGCGACGATCACCGGCGCCGAGGCGATTCATCCCGGTCTCGGCTTTCTCTCGGAGAATGCCAATTTCGCCGCGATGGTCGAGGAGCACGGCTTCACCTTCATCGGACCGACGCCCGAGCATATCCGCATGATGGGCGACAAGGTCGAGGCCAAGGCGGCCGCGTTGCGTCTCGGCATCCCGACGGTGCCGGGCTCCGCCGGCGCCGTCGCCAGCGTCGAGGCGGCGATCCCGGAAGCCGCACGCGTCGGCTATCCCGTTCTCATCAAGGCCTCGGGTGGCGGCGGCGGCCGCGGCATGAAGGTCGCGCAGGACGAGAGCGACCTGCGTCAGCTCCTGCCGATGGCGCAGAACGAGGCGAAGGCCTATTTCGGCAACGACGCCGTCTATCTCGAGCGTTATCTGCAACGGCCGCGTCATATCGAGATTCAGATCCTCGCCGACGGCCAAGGCAACGTCATCCATCTCGGCGAGCGCGACTGCTCGCTGCAGCGCTCGCATCAGAAGCTGCTCGAGGAGGCGCCCTCTCCAGCGCTCAATGCCGAGCAGCGCGACCGGCTCGGCCAGGTGGCGACCAGCGCGATGCGCAAGCTCGGTTATCGCGGCGCCGGCACGCTCGAGTTCCTCTTCGAGGACGGTGAGTTCTTCTTCATCGAAATGAATACAAGGCTGCAGGTCGAGCACCCGATCTCGGAGGCGATCAGCGGCATCGACATCGTGCGCGAGCAGATCCGCATCGCCGCCGGCGCCGAGCTCGGCTATCGCCAGAAAGACGTCGTGCTCAATGGTCACGCCATCGAATGCCGCATCAATGCCGAGAACCCCGAGACATTCATGCCGTCGCCCGGCCAGATCACCGGCTACCATACGCCCGGCGGCCTCGGCGTGCGCATCGATAGCGCGCTCTACCAGGGCTACACCGTACCGTCGAACTATGACAGCCTGGTTGCCAAGCTGATCGTGCATGGTGCCAGCCGCAACGAATGCCTGATGCGGCTACGCCGTGCCCTCGAGGAATACGTCATCGTCGGCATCGAGACGACGATCCCGCTGCATCAGCGGCTCGTGCACTCCCCCGACTTCATCGATGGCAGCTACGACATCCATTGGTTGGAGCGCTTCGTCGGGCGGGAGAGCTCGGGCTGAGCAGGATCCGCGCGCGGCGATGGTGACGCTGACCCCGGAAATCCTCCTCCAGGCCTATGCCGCCGGGATCTTCCCGATGGCGGAATCCGCGGCCGATCCCGAGCTCTTCTGGGTCGACCCGGTGCGCCGCGGCATCCTGCCGCTCGATCGCTTCCACGTGCCGAGCCGGCTGCGCCGCACCGTGCGCAGCGGCCGCTTCACCATACGCTGCAACAGCGCCTTTGAGGCGGTGATGCGTGGCTGCGCCGAAGCGACCAGCGAGCGCCCGCAGACCTGGATCAACGACGAGATCGTCAGCCTCTACACCGCGCTCTTTCACCGCGGCGCGGCGCATTGCGTCGAGTGCTGGGCGAACGAGACGCTGGTCGGCGGACTCTACGGGGTACAGATCGGCGCGGCGTTTTTCGGCGAGAGCATGTTCAGCCGCGCCACCGATGCCAGCAAGGTGGCGCTCGTCCATCTCGTCGCGCGGCTGCGCGCCGGCGGCTTTCAGCTTCTCGACACGCAATTCGTCACCGAGCATCTGCAGCGCTTCGGCGCGATCGAGATACCGCGCCGCGAGTACCATGCGAGGCTCGCCGCAGCGCTCCGCCAGAAGGCTCAATTCGTTTTGGAGCTGCCGGTGGAAGCGGCGGGCGATCCGCTGCTGTCCTTGCAGTCGAGCACGCCGACATCGTAGATCGGGTTCTCGAGCGCGGACAGCGCCGGGCTCGACTTGAACATCCAGCCGCTGAAGACGCGCGTTGCGGTGACCGAGCTGCCGCCCGGCAGGATCTCGTCGATCTGCAGGAAGGCGGCGGTTTCCGGCGGCTCCTCGGGCGGCCGCTTGACGCAGGCGCGCGCGATGATGACCAGCCCGCCGAAGCGTACGCTCTGATCGAGCGGCGCCTCGATCGTCGAGATGCGCGCCGTCGTCTTGTCGAGTCCCTGCAGGACGGCGATGGTTTCACCCTGCGCGGCAGCACCCGACAGCGTCGCCGCGAATGCGGCGACGGCGATGACGACTCGGGACGACGCGCGACGCTCGGCCAACCGCGCTCTCACGACTTCTTGTAGGGATTGATCAGGCCATCCAGCAGCGCGTGGACGACGCGGCGGAACTGCGCCTCGTCACAGCCCATCAGCACGGCATCCTCGAGCGCATCCTGCGCCATGTCGCGCAGTTCGCCGAGATTCTCGTTCAGGACCTTGATCTTCTCGACGCATGACACCGGCTCGCCCTCCGGCGTTCGCCACACCGTCCCGGTCAGCAGTTCCTTGCTCACGATCCGGCCTCCATGCGGCAACGCGGCAGGCTTGTCGGACGACACGCCGCTTGGCGCCGCACGCCTCGGCGATGCGCTACTTGGGCTTCTCGGCGTCGCCGTCGCCCTTTTTCGACTGGCCCTGACTGAAAATGTATTGGCCGATCAGGTTTTCAAGACTCATCGGCGACTGGGTGAACTTGATGACGCCGCCGGGCTTCAGCGCGTCGTCCGCGGCGCCGGGAACGAGCGCGAGGAACTTGTCGCCGAGCAGCCCGCTCGACAGGATCTCGGCCACCGAGTCGCTGGGCAGCTTGATCGTCGGATCGACGCTCACCTTGACGACCGCGAGGAAGGTCGTCGGATCGAGCGTTTCCGAGATGATGCTGCCGACCTTGATGCCGCTTATCCGCACGTCGCCGCCTTCGCGAATTCCCTCGATGCGGTCGAACTTCGCGGTCAGCTCATAGCCGGTTACGGCGTGGACCTGGCTGGTGCTGTAGGCGAAGAACAGGAAGACGGCGGCGATGACCAGCACCACCGCGCCCATCACAGTCTCGATCACGTTACGGCTCATGCGCCCCCTTTGGCCGATTCATACGGCCCTTTCGCTTTACACGGCATTTCACAGGCTCAATTCGGCGTCCACGGCTCGTAATCACCGCTCGCCGCGGCACGGTGACCGCCGCGCAGCACCGAGCCGGGCGGCCGGTACGCGAGCGGCGTGCCACTGAGATTGGGCTGATGTTCCTTCTGCCAGGCGTAGTGCGGCCATTGGCCGGCCTGCGGCGGCGTATCGACAGTATGATGCAGCCAGGCATGCCATTGCGGCGGCACGCGCGACGCCTCGGCCTCGCCGTTATAGAGTACCCAGCGGCGCTCGCGGCTGGGCATGCCGCCCCCGCGCACCAGTTTGCGGCCACCCTTCTCCCGGTAGTATCGGTTGCCAAGCTGGTCGGTGCCGACCAGCTCGCCCTTCCACCACGTGAACAGCCGCGTGCCAATGGTCATGCGCGTTCCGACCTCTTGCATACGGGGCAGCCGCACCGGCGACTGCTACGATTTTTCCGGCGCGGACTATTGCACCGCTCGGCGCCCCGCGTCCAGCCCGCAGGGTGGTTGCGCCGGGTCAACCGCTGCTGCGTTTCGCGAACCGCGGCAGCGAGACAACGCGGCGAACGGGCGACGCGGCGACAATGCGGAGGCTCATCGCATCGTGGCAGATTTGTATCATCTGGTAGCGCTTATTCGTACGACCCACAAAATGTAGTTGCGTCGCGCGCAGCCTGTGGCAGACTTGTCGACCTGCAATACGTGGCGAATCGAGACGCCTGAGCGGATTCAAAGCTGGGCGACTTCCGTTCCTCTCGTGGTTGCGGCGGCAAAGGTCAAGTCTCCATCGATCCCTGTATAGTGATCGTGGGGTGGTTGGTCTGTTTTTTCAAATCGCTGGAGCTTCGAAAGAAGTACTGGGCGGCAGCGGCGAGACGATTATTCGTCTCCCACGGCTTCTTCTCGCCATGATTTCTATTTATCCCCATGGGGTTAGTGAGATCCCCTCATTCGATATCTAAAAAGATCTTGCATTTGCCGTAAAGAAACCACATCCTGTTCTTCCGGTGGTTGAACACACCAGATGTTGAATCGTTCGGCTGAATATCGTCGGCAGGGGGGAGTTCGTATGCGTATCGCTCGTCGGTTCACCAAGGCTGGGCAGGATCCCTACGCAGCCGTCGCGTTCCGAACCACGTCGAGCGAGATTCGCAACCCCGACGGCTCCGTCGTCTTCCAACTCGCCGATATGGAAGTGCCGGCGGAATGGAGTCAGGTCGCCTGCGACATCCTCGCCCAGAAATATTTCCGCAAGGCGGGAATCCCGGCGCGCTTGAAGCCGGTGGTCGAGAGCGACGTTCCTGCTTGGCTCTGGCGCCGAGCGGCGGACGAGGACAGCCTCGCCGACCTGCCGGCCAACATGCGTAGCGAGGCCGAGCGCAGCGCCAAGCAGGTCTTCGACCGTCTTGCCGGGACCTGGACCTATTGGGGCTGGAAGGGCGGCTATTTCGATGCCGAGGACGACGCCGCAGCCTATTTCGACGAGATGCGCTTCATGCTGTGCCGTCAGATGGCGGCGCCAAACTCGCCGCAATGGTTCAATACCGGGCTGCATTGGGCTTACGGCATCGACGGGCCGGCGCAGGGCCATTACTACGTCGACTTCCGCATCGGCGAGCTCGTCGCCTCGCAGAGCGCCTACGAGCACCCCCAGCCGCACGCCTGCTTCATCCAGTCGGTCGCCGACGACCTCGTCAACGAGGGCGGCATCATGGATCTTTGGGTGCGCGAGGCGCGGCTGTTCAAATACGGCTCCGGCACCGGCTCGAACTTCTCCAAGCTGCGCGGCGCCAATGAGCGGCTGTCCGGCGGCGGCCGGTCATCCGGGCTGATGAGCTTCCTCAAGATCGGCGACCGCGCCGCCGGCGCCATCAAGTCGGGCGGCACGACGCGGCGCGCCGCCAAGATGGTGACGGTCGACATCGACCATCCCGATATCGAGGAGTACATTGACTGGAAGGTGCGCGAGGAGCAGAAGGTCGCCGCCCTGGTCGCCGGCTCCAAGCTCGCCAACAAGCATCTCAATCTGGTGATGCTCGCTTGCGTCGAAGGCCCCTTCGACGAGAGCTCAGGAGCGCTCGGCGACGACCGCTTCGTGCCAGCGAAGAACGCCGCGCTCAAGCGCGAGATCCGCGCCGCGCGCCGCGCCATGATCCCCGAGAACTACGTCCAGCGCGTCATCGAGTTCGCGCGCCAGGGCTATACCGCGATCGAATTCAAGACCTATGACACGGATTGGGATTCCGAGGCCTATCTCACCGTGTCGGGGCAGAATTCCAACAACTCGGTCCGCCTCAACAACGATTTCATCGAGCGCGTCCTCGCCGATGGCGAGTGGCACCTGACGCGGCGCATCGACGGCAAGATCGCCAAGACGCTGAAGGCGCGCGATCTCTGGGAGAAGGTCGCTTATGCCGCCTGGGCGTCGGCCGATCCCGGCGTCCAATTCGACACCACGATCAACGAGTGGCACACCTGCCCGGCGAGCGGCCGCATCAACGCATCGAATCCGTGCTCGGAATACATGTTCCTCGACGACACGGCATGCAACCTCGCCTCGCTCAACCTGCTGACCTTCCGCGCCGAAGACGGCAGCTTCGATACCGGTAGTTTCGAGCACGCGACGCGGCTGTGGACGGTGACGCTCGAGATCTCCGTGCTGATGGCACAATTCCCCTCGAAGGAGATCGCCCGGCTCTCCTACGAGTACCGCACGCTCGGCCTCGGCTACGCCAATATCGGCGGTCTGCTGATGGCGATGGGCCTCGGCTATGACAGCGCCGAGGGCCGCGCCCTGTGCGCCGCGATCACAGCGCTGATGACCGGCACCGCCTATGCGACCTCGGCCGAGATGGCCGAGGAGCTCGGCGCCTTCCCCGGCTTCGCCGCCAACCGCGATGCGATGCTGCGCGTCATCCGCAATCACCGCCGCGCCGCGCATGGCGAGAGCGCCGGCTACGAGGAGCTGTCGATCCCGCCGGTACCGCTCGACGCGGCAAACTGCCCGGACGAGGCGCTGGTGGCGGCGGCCCAGGCCGCCTGGGACAAGGCCCTCACCCTCGGCACGGCGCATGGCTATCGCAACGCCCAGACCTCCGTCATCGCGCCGACCGGCACGATCGGCCTCCTGATGGATTGCGACACGACCGGCGTCGAGCCCGATTTCGCCCTCGTCAAGTTCAAAAAGCTGGCCGGCGGCGGCTATTTCAAGATCATCAACCGGATGGTGCCGCAGGCGCTCGCCGCGCTCGGCTACGACGCCGACGCCGCGGCCGAGATCGAGCGCTATGCCGTCGGCCACGGCACGCTGGCCGGCGCGCCCAGCATCAACCATGAGACGCTGCGCGCCAAGGGCTTCGGCGACGCGCAGATCGACGCCGTCGAAGCCGGTCTCGCCGCCGCCTTCGACATCAAGTTCGCCTTCAACAAATGGACGCTCGGCGAGTCGTTCTGCACCGAGATACTCGGCCTGACGCAAGCCCAGCTCAACGACATCAGCTTCGACCTCTTGACCGCCCTCGGCTTCAGCCGGTCCGAGATCGAGACGGCCAACACCTATTGCTGCGGCGCCATGACGCTGGAAGGCGCGCCGCACATCAGGGCCGAGCATCTCGCGGTCTTCGATTGCGCCAGCCCGTGCGGCCGCATCGGCAAGCGCTCGCTGTCGGTCGACAGCCACATCCTGATGATGGCGGCAGCACAGCCCTTCATCTCGGGCGCCATCTCCAAGACGATCAACATGCCGAACGCGGCGACCGTCGAGGGCTGCAAGGACGCCTACATGCTGTCCTGGCGGCTCGGCCTCAAGGCGAACGCGCTCTATCGCGACGGCTCGAAACTGTCGCAGCCGCTGCAATCCTCGCTGCTAGCCGACGAGGACAGCGAGGATGCCATCGCCGACATGCTCGAGCAGAGCCCGGCGCAGCGCGCCCCGCTCGTCGCCGAACGCATCGTCGAGCGGGTGGTCGAGCGCGTCGTCGAGCATCAGCGCGCCGAGCGGCGCAAGCTGCCGGGCCGCCGCAAGGGCTATACGCAGAAGGCGATCGTCGGCGGCCACAAGGTCTATCTGCGCACCGGCGAGTACGAGGATGGCGGTATCGCCGAGGTCTTCATCGACATGCACAAGGAAGGCTCGGCCTTCCGCTCGCTGATGAACAATTTCGCCATCGCCATCTCGATCGGGTTGCAATACGGCGTGCCGCTCGAGGAGTTCGTCGAGGCCTTCACCTTCACGCGCTTCGAGCCCGCCGGCATGGTCGAGGGCAACGACACGATCAAGATGGCGACCTCGCTGCTCGACTACATCTTCCGCGAGCTCGCGATCTCCTATCTCGGGCGCAGCGATCTCGCACATGTCCAGCCCGCCGATTTGCTCCCCGACTCGCTGGGCAAGGGCGTCAGCAAAGAAGGCCTGCCCGATATCGATGGCGGCCGGAAAGAGATGGCCGCCGTCGTACAGCGCGTCGCCTCGAACGGCTATGTGCGCAACAAGCTGACCGTCCTCCAGGGCGGTAACGCGCCCAAGCTGGCCGCCGCCGGCGGTCTCGAGATGGCCGGCGCGCTGCCCAGCGCCCTGGCGTCCGGCGGAAGCGCGGCCGCGACGGCGACCAGCTTCACCAGCTACATGCAGGCGACGACGGCGCTGGCGACCGCCGACACGCGGATCGAGCAGATCCGCACCGCGCGCCTGAAGGGATACGAGGGTGACAGTTGCGGCGAGTGCGGCAACTTTACCCTGCTACGCAACGGAACCTGCCTCAAATGCGACACCTGCGGCGGCACCAGCGGCTGCAGTTGAACGCAAACCGCCCCCGGTCAATCCTCCCGACCGGCCAGGCGCATTGAGGCAGAAATTCGGGGTGCGGTGAGAGCCGCACCCCCTTTTTTTCCGTGATCCGCCGACCTTAGCGCGCGACCGACAGGTCGAGCCGCCGTCCCATTGCGATGGCTCGGGTGGCTCGATACGGGCCCGGCAAGTCACGTCCGATCGACCGCCGGCTCGGCAGCCCGCAGATAGCTTTCCGCCGCGGAGATGACGGCACGCCATATCGCGTTTTCCGCGGCATCGTCTTCCGATAGCGCGCGGTCGGCGCGGGCTTTCGCGACCGCGACGGCGCGGCTGCCATGCGCGTCAACCAGCAGCCCGGCAATCATCCATATCTCGAGGCCGTCGGCATCCATTCTCCGAGAACGCATAGCGGGCGGCTCTTGGTGCACAGCACGCGGCGCCGAATTCGCGACCTGTCGCCTCCGCCGCCAGTTCTCTGTCACCGTCTTCGACGACGCAAAATAATCACAATACCACCTGCTGAAAAATCAAAAGAGAACTCGAGACGATTTCTGCTTTGTATCTGTCCATTGTCCAGCGTCCCAAAATATTTACAAATACTTACAAAATTTCTTTGTGGAAACCCTATTGGATTTACATTGCCGTATTACTTTCGTTTCTCAGAAGACGGCGGTCTTGTCTCGACCGTTTTGGCCTGACGCCGATGAACTGGGAGATGAAAAAAATGACCGATATGACTTTGGAGATCGCCCCGCATCTTCCCCGCTTGCGGCGCTATGCGCGGTCATTGCTGCGCGATGCGTCCGCGCCGACGATCTTGTCCAGGACACGATGGTTCGCGCGTTGGAAAAAGCGCACCTCTACCAGCACGACACTAATCTGCGTGGCTGGCTCGTCACCATCATGCACAACGAGCATGTCAATGCGACCCGGCGGGTCATGCGTGGACCGATCCATGTCTCGGACGAGGCAGTCGGGGAGCTCGGGCGGGCGGAAACCCAGGAGGCTCCGGTCGAGCTGCGGGAGGTCCGACGTGCCGTCCGGCGCCTGCCCGCGGAACAGCGCATCCCGTTGGTCTTACACTGGCTGCACGGCCTCAAATACGAGGAGATCGCCGCCAAGATGGACGTTCCGCTCGGCACAGTGCAATCGCGCATCTCGCGGGCGCGCAAGGCGCTGCGTTCCATGATCGACGCGCCCGATTCCGGCCTTGGCCTGGCGCATCGGCCGCCGACGCGGGCGCATCACCTGTCGGCCGCTTGACCGCTCCTCGTACTCAATGGCCGGGCCCAACGGCGCCGTGCGGACATGCAGCAGACGAGCGATCGCCCGCCCGCGTGTCCCGCGCTGCGGGCCTCAACGAGCGGCAGAATTATGAGCACCAGCGTCCTCGTCGTCGATGACGCCGCGGAGGTGCGCGAGACGATCGCGGCAATCTTCGAGGATCTCGGCTTCGAGGTCCTCCAGGCCGGCGGCGGACACGATGCCCTGAGCGTGCTTGCCGACGAGCATGTCGAGCTCACCCTGCTCTTTACCGACGTGCAAATGCCAGGCATGGACGGGCCGACGCTTGCGGCCGAGGCGCGCAAGCTGCGACCCGGCCTCAAGGTGATCTTCACTTCGGCCCTCGCCGGCCGGCCGCGCGGCGACTCGCCCTTCATCGCCAAGCCGTTTCGCCGCAAACGGCTCTGCGAGGTGGTGGCGCAGACTCTCGGCCATTGGGGGCAGTCCGAGCGGCCGGGAGACACGTCAAAACGTTCATAAGAGCGCGGGATAGTCGCGCCAGGGTGGAACAGGAGCCGGCGGGAGGGTGTTGACTGGTCACCGGCCGCCTCTAGCAGGGCCCCATCGAACGGAAGGGCGCGCAATGTCGATCATCGCCTGGATCATCCTCGGATTGATTGCCGGCTTCATCGCCAGCAAGATCGTCAACAAGACCGGCGAGGGATTGCTCGTCGACATCCTGCTTGGCATCGTCGGCGCGATCATCGGCGGCTGGCTCTTCACCGCCCTGGGCGAACCGGGGGTCACCGGCTTCAACCTCTACAGCATGTTCGTCGCGGTGATCGGGGCGATCGTCATCCTGCTCCTCGGTCGCGCGCTGTTTCGGCGCTGAGCGAGAGCGCCGCATGATCATGCTGGATTGAGATCGGCGGCAGAAACTGCCAGATTGTCGTCGCTCGTGAGTCGTCGAATGCGCAGGGCGAGCGCATAGGAGATCGAATGGGCGGCCGCCACAGCTGCGGCTCATCGCGATGTCCGCCAATTCCGCGTCCGGCAGGATTTCCGAGATGATCGTCAGACGCTCGCAGGCCGTCATCATTGCCGTCAGCCTCGGCTTGGCGTGTGCTGCGCTCGTCGTCGCCGTCCTCTTGGTGGAGCGGGCCGGCCAATTCGGCGGCCTCGTCGTCGCGCTCATCGGCGGCGGATTGGCAGGGGCAGCGGGATCGCTCTTTGTGGCGCGCCGCCGCGGATCGGGCGCCGAAACCCTTCTGCAGAAGACCATCGACAGCGTCGGCCACGGCATCGCAACCTTCGCCGACGGACGCCTCGTCGCGTCGAACACGGCCTTCGCCGATCTTCTCGTCCTCGCGCCGACGGAGATTGCCGCCGGCCGGTCGATCGGCGAGATCGAGGCGAGCGAGCGGGCCAAGCCGAGCCCGGTCCTCGGCGATCTCGCCGCGCAGGCGACGCGCGCCGCCCAAGCCGGACGGCCGATCGCGGTCGAGCGCCAGCGTGCGGACGGCTCGATTCTCGAGCTGCTTTACAGCCCGCATCGCGCCGACGGCTTCACCCTCAGCGTCACCGACGTCACCGCCAGCCGACGCACCGACGAATATCTGCGCCACGCCCAGAGGATGGAGGCGCTCGGCCAGATGACCGGCGGGATCGCCCATGACTTCAACAATTTCCTTACCGTGATCATCCTCAATCTCGACTATCTGCAGAACGACAAGGGCCTCGCCGACAAGCACACGCGTCGTCTGCGGCTGGCGCTCGACGCCGCCTTTCGCGGCTCCAAGGTCGTTCGCCAGCTGCTCGCCTTCGCCCGCAAGCAACCGCTCGAGCCGGAAGTCGTCGTGCTCGCCGAGCTGATGCCGGGACTCGTCGAGCTCGTTCGCCGCGCCGTGAGCGACGACATCGAGGTCGAGTTCGTCAGCAGCTTCAGCTCGTGGCACACCATGCTCGACCCGCTGCAGCTCGAAGCGGCCATCCTCAACGTCGCGCTCAATGCGGCCGCGGCAATGCCCAACGGCGGCAAGCTGACGATCGAGCTCGCCAGCGTCTCGCTCGACGAGGCCTATGCGACGCGCCATCCTGAAATATCGCCCGGCCAGTACATCCTGATCGCGCTGAGCGACACCGGGACCGGCATGCCGGCCGAGATCGTCGCCCGCGCCTTCGATCCGTTCTTCACGACGAAGTCCGACGGCCAGGGGTCTGGGCTCGGCCTCAGCATGGTCTATGGTTTCGTCCGGCAATCGGGTGGCCATATCAAGATCTACAGCGAGCCCGGTCACGGCACGAGCGTGAAACTCTACTTCAAACGCTGCCACGACGATGTAGCGCAGCATCCGGAGCTGCAGCAACGCTCGCCGCTCGTCGGCAAGGAGACGATCCTCGTGGTCGAGGATGACGAGACGCTGCGCGCCACGGTCACCGCCACCCTGACGGAGCTCGGCTACGCGGTGCTCGACGCGCCGCATGGTGCCGCGGCATTGATCCTGCTCGAGAGCAGCGATCGCGTCGACCTGCTGTTCACCGACGTGGTAATGCCGGGGCCGGTGAGCAGCGGCAGCCTGGCGAAAGCGGCGCAGGACCTGCAGCCGGCGATAAAGATCCTGTTCACCTCGGGCTACACCCAGAACGCGATCATCCATCACGACAGGTTGGAGCCGGGCACCAATTTCCTGAGCAAGCCCTATCGCAAGGCACAGCTCGCCGAGAAGATCAGGGAGCTGCTGGCGGCGGAGACGGTCTGACCTTCAGGCGGATTGATCGGGTGCCGGGACGCGCGGCTCGACGCCGAGGAAATGGCCGAGCGCCATCAGCGGCCGGATGCGGTCGGCGATAATCTTGAAGGTGGCCAGCATCGGCACGGCGAGCAGCGCGCCGGCGACGCCCCACATCCAATACCAGAAGATAAGCGACAGGATGACCAGCACCGGGTTGAGGGTGAAGCGGCGGGCGAGCAGCATCGGCGTGATGCTTTCGCCTTCGACGAGGTGGATAACGAGATAGATGCCGGCCGGCAGCAGCGCCTGCCACATCGTGTCGAAGGTCAGCAGCCCGGCGAGGAAGAGGACGGCCATGCCGGTGAGCGGCCCGATGATGATGACGTAGTTCAGCACGAAGGCGAGCGTGCCCCACAGGATCGGATCGGCGAGGCCGCACAGATAGGTCTCGATCCCGGTGGCGATGCCGACCGCCGCGTTCATCAGGCTGATCGTCATCAGGTAGGCCGAGATGTTGCGCTCGATCTCGTGCGAAATCTCGACTGCCTGCTTCTTGTCCCGGAAGTTGGGCAGGATCTCGACCAGACGGCGCAGGAAGAGGTCGCCGGAAATGAGCAGGAAGAACAGCAGGACGATGGTGGTGCCGAGCCCGATGAGGAAGCTGCGGGTGCCGCTGAGGAGCAGCGCGCCGAGCGCCGGCCCCTTGACGACGACCTCGGGAGCGGCAGCCGGACCGGCGGCCATCTGCTCGACCTCCTTGGTCGCCTTCTGCACCTTGTCGATCGGCGCGCGAAAGGCGGAAAGCCGTTGCTCGAGCCGCGGCAGGCTTTCCGGCGCCTTGGCGATCCATCCGCTCGCCGGCCCGGCCAGGCTCGACCCCAGCATGCCCAGGGCGCCCAAGAGGGCGAGCAGCACGAGCAGCGCCGCCGCCGTCTTCGGAATGTGCAGCTTGCCGAGCGCCCGCATGACCGGCTGCAGCAGCAATTGGAGGAGGAAGGCAAACATCACCGGCAGCAGCATGTGCGCCGCGAAATAAAGCGCGTCGAGCAACAAGAGGGTGAAGATGCCCAAGAGAAGGAAGGCGTGAACAT
>DATAQP010000155.1:0-6905 GCA_036264595.1 Allostellaceae bacterium | reverse complement strand
ATCGTCGTTACCCTGTCGCTGAGCTTCGGCATCGTGCTCGGCCTCGTCGCCGGCTTCTTCCGCGGCCTCGTCGAGATCGCCATCATGCGGCTGATGGACGTCGTCCTGACGCTGCCCAGCCTGCTGCTCGCCATCGTCATCGTCGCCATTCTCGGCCCGGGCCTCTCCAACGCAATGATCGCCGTCGCCATCGTCATCCTGCCCCATTACGTGCGGATCACGCGCGCCGCCGTCATCGGCGAGCTCGCCAAGGATTACGTCATGGCCTCGCGGGTGAGCGGCGCCGGAACCTTGCGCCTGATGTTCGCGACGGTGCTGCCGAACTGCACGGCGCCGCTCATCGTCCAGGCCTCGCTCGGCTTCTCGGCCGCCATCCTCGACGCGGCGGCGCTCGGCTTCCTTGGCCTCGGTGCGCAGCCGCCGCAGCCCGAATGGGGCACCCTGCTGGCCGATGGCCGCGAATTCATCCAGCGCGCCTGGTGGGTGGTCGCCTTTCCCGGCATCGCCATCTTGATCACCGTGCTCGCCTTCAACCTGCTGGGCGACGGCCTGCGCGACGCCTTCGATCCGAAATTGAAGCGTTAGGAACGGCGATGGCGCTGCTTGAGATCGAGAACCTCTCGGTCGATTTCCCGACCATCGCGGGGGTGATGCGCGCGGTCGACGGCGTCAGCCTTCGCCTCGAGGAAGGCGAGGTGCTCGGCATCGTCGGCGAATCGGGCTCCGGCAAGAGCGTGACGATGCTCGCCCTGATGGGCCTCGTCGCCTATCCCGGCCAGATCCGGGCCGACCGTCTCGCCTTCGCCGGCAAGGACCTCCTGACGCTCTCGTCCGGCGATCGCCGCCGCCTTACCGGTAAAGACCTGGCGATGATCTTCCAGGAGCCGACGACCAGCCTCAACCCCTGCTTCACCATCGGCTTCCAGCTGCAGGAGACGCTGCGCCTGCACGAGGGACTCGATCGCGCGGCCCGCCACCGGCGCGCCATCGAGCTCTTGGAGCAGGTCGGCATCCCGGCGCCGGAGAGCCGGCTGCGCGCCTTTCCGCACCAGCTGTCGGGCGGCATGAACCAGCGCGTCATGATCGCCATGGCGATCGCCTGCAATCCGCGTCTCCTGATCGCCGACGAGCCGACCACGGCGCTCGATGTCACCATCCAGGCGCAGATTCTCGATCTGCTGCTCAGCCTGCAGCGCGAGCGCGGCATGGCGCTCATCCTGATCACCCACAATATGGGGGTCGTCGCCGAGACGGCGCAGCGCGTCTCGGTCATGTATGCCGGCCAGGTCGTCGAGGAGCGCGCCACAGCCGAGCTCTTCGCCGCGCCGCAGCACCCCTATACCGCCGCCCTCCTCGCTGCCCTGCCCGAGCGCAGCACGGGCGAGAGCCGGCTGGCGACCATCCCCGGCATGGTGCCCGGGCTGCACGACCGGCCGACCGGCTGCCTGTTCAATCCGCGCTGCACCTATGCCAATGCACGCTGCCGCGCGGCCGAACCGGTGCTGCGCCCGTGGCAGGGCGGCAAGGTACGCTGCCACTATCCGCTCGGCGATCCCAACCGCGACGCCGAGATCGCCGCAGCCAGCGAGCGGAGCCTGGTCTCCTGAGCGCCATCCCCGCCATACCGCTCGCCGAGCCGACGACGCCGGTCGCCGAGGCCGTCGACCTCGGGCGCACCTACGCGGTCAGCCGCGGCATGTTCGCCGGCACGGCGACGCTGCGCGCCGTCGACGGCGTCTCGTTCACGCTCGAGAGCGGCAAGACGCTCGGCATCGTCGGCGAGTCGGGTTGCGGCAAGTCGACATTGGCCCGGCTGGTGACGCTGATCGAGAAGCCGAGCGGCGGCACGCTGCGCATCGTCGGTCACGATACGGCGGCGATCACATCGGCCGAGGAGCGCGCCATGCTGCGCCGCGCCGTGCAGATCGTCTTCCAGAACCCCTACGGCTCGCTCAACCCGCGCAAGAAGGTCGGCACCATCCTCGAGGAGCCGCTGGTCATCAACACCACGCTCGGCAAGAGCGAGCGCAGCGCCGCGGGGCGCGACATGATGAAGCGGGTCGGCCTTCGCCCCGAGCATTACGAGCGCTATCCGCATATGTTCTCGGGCGGCCAGCGCCAGCGCATCGCCATCGCCCGCGCCCTCATGCTGCGGCCGCGCCTGGTCGTCGCCGACGAGCCGGTCTCCGCCCTCGACGTCTCGATCCAGGCGCAGGTGCTCAACCTGCTCAACGATCTGCAGGACGAGTTTCGCCTGTCCTATCTCTTCATCTCGCACGATCTCGGCGTGGTCCGCCATGTCGCCGACGATGTGCTTGTCATGTATCTCGGCCGACCGGCCGAGCAGGGGTCGAAGGCGACGATCTTCGAGCGCCCGCTGCACCCCTATACGCAAGCGCTGCTCGCCTCGACGCCCGGCATGAATCTCGGCCAGAAGCGCGAGCGCATCGTCCTCAAGGGCGAGCTGCCCTCGCCGCTCGACCCGCCGCCGGGCTGTGCCTTCAATACGCGCTGCCCGCACGCGACCGAGCGCTGCAGAGCCGAGCGCCCTGCCCACCGCCCGGTCGGCGGGCGGCTGGTATCATGCCACTACGCGGAACAGTTCATGTAGGGCCGGGCGAGGCGCGGCGAATGCTGCTATCCCTCACGCTGAATCGTCGCATGAAACATCAGGAGTGCTTGATCGGCGCAATCGCGTGCGGCGCCGTATCGGCAACGTCCTGCGTGCCCGCCGCGCCGCGGTTCCGCGCGTCGGCGGTCAGCGGCCGCAGCGTGGCCGCCGCCTCCGCGGCGGCGCGTGCCGCGTCATCCGGTGTCAGCGTCGTCAGCACCCGGTCGCGCCACAGCCGCGCCTGTGGGTCGCCGTTGCGCGCCGCGATGTCGAGCCAGAGATAGGCCTTTTGCGGGTCCTTCGGCGCGCCGAGCCCGTTCGCGTAGAGCAGGCCGAGTTCGCGTTGCGCGGCGGCGTCGCCGGCTTGGGCGGCGCGGGTCAACCAGGATCGCGCTGCGCCGACATCCTGCAGCACGCCGTCGCCGTCGAGATAAACCTTGCCGAGCCGCCCGGCCGCCTCGGCCGAGCCGGCATCCGCCGCCTTGGTCAGCAGCGTCACCGCCTGCTGCGCGTCCGGTGCAACGCCGAGCCCCTCCTGATAGAGATGGGCAAGCCAAACCTCACCCGCCGGATCGTTCTTGTCGGTCAGCGCCTGAAAAACACGCCGCGCGGTCGCGTAATCGTTCGTCTGGAGGGCAGCGATGCCGTCCGCCAGGGCAGCAGCGCGCGCCGGTCGTGTCGGGAAAGCCTGCAGGACGAACGCGAGGGCGGCGCCAAAGGCAATCAGGATGATCCACGACAGCACCGTCGCCGACCTAGTGACGGCAGGAAACCTCATGATCTTCATGTCATTTCTCCTCTTCAGCGGACGGCGCTGCGCAGCGTCGGCGGCTGTCGACGACAGGTAGGTCGCGCACATGAGATTCCGCTGACAGGGAAATGACATCGCCGACAGGTTCGGATGGCAACCTCTCCCTGCGGTTCTTCGACTACCCTGCTGTGCGGCTCCGCTCGGGATCAGGGAGACTTCTGTGATCAGGCCGCCGTCGGCCGCCAGCGCAGCAGGTAACGCTCGAGCCGCTCGATGCCGAGATCGATGCAAAGGACGACGGCCGAGGTCAGGATGAGGCCGGCGAAGACGCCGGTCGTATCGAAGACGCCTTCGGCCTGCGAGACGACATAGCCGATGCCGCGCGCCGAGCCCAAATACTCGCCGACCACCGCGCCGACCAGGGCGAAGCCGATCGAGGTGTGCAGGCTCGAGAAGATCCAGGCCATCGCCGAGGGCAGGTAGACGTGGCGCAGCAGCTGGCGGTCGGTCGCCTGCAGCATGCGCGCATTGTTGAGGATGACGAGATCGACCTCGCGCACGCCCTGATAGGTGTTGAAGAAGACGACGAAGAATACCAGCGTGACGCCGAGCGCCACCTTGGAGGCGATGCCGAGGCCGAACCACAGGAGGAAGATCGGCGCCAGGATGACGCGCGGCAGCGCGTTGAGGATGCGGATATAGGGATCGAAGACGGCAGCGATGAGCTCGACGCGGGCGAAGGCGAGGCCGAGCCCGACGCCGAAGATCGTGCCGATGACGAAGGCGAGCAGCGCCTCGGTCAGCGTCGTCGCGAGATGCGGCCAGATGAAGCCGGTCGACAGCCACTCCCACAGCCTGAGCGCGATGTCGCTCGGCCGGCTGAAGAAGAACGGGTCGAGAATCATGGTCGCCGAGAGGACCTGCCATGTCCCCATGAGGGCGACGAAGGTGAAGATCTGCAAGACGACGATGAGGACGGGGCCGGCCTTGCGCCGCATGCTCGACGTCGCCAGCGTCTCGTCGAGCGGGTTGACGTCAGGATTGTCGCGCATCGTATTGCCGTTTTACCTCGTCGCGCAGATCGGCCCATATCTTGGTGTAGAGGCTCATGAAACCGGGGCTGAGGCGGATCTCGGCGACGTCGCGCGGGCGCGCCAGATCGACGTCGTAGATGCCCTTGAGCCGCGCCGGGCCGGCCGACAGCACGACGACCTTGTCGGCAAGGGCGATCGCCTCCTCGAGATCGTGGGTGATGAAAAGGACGGTCTTCTTGGTTTCCTGCCAGAGGCCGAGCAGCTCGGTCTCCATGATCTGGCGGGTCTGCACGTCGAGGGCGCCGAACGGCTCGTCCATCAGCAGGATCCGGGGATTGACGATCCAGCTCTGCGCCACCGCGACGCGCTTGCGCATGCCGCCCGAGAGCTGGTGCGGGAAACGGTCCTCGAAGCCCTTGAGGCCGACGCGGTCGATCCAACGCAACGCCTGCTCGCGCGCCTCGTCCCGCGCGACATTGCGGAAGATCGGCCCGAGCATGACGTTGTCGAGCACCGTGCGCCAGGGCAGCAGCGCGTCCTGCTGGAAGAGATAGGTCGCGTGCTGATTGATGCCGCGCAGCGCCTCGCCGAAGACCAGCACCCGTCCGGCCGGCGGGAAGAGCAGCCCGGCCGCGGCGTTAAGTAGGGTCGACTTGCCGCAGCCGGAGGGGCCGACGATGGCAACGAACGTGCCTTCGGCGATATCGAAGGAGATGTCGCGCGCGACGGTATGCACCTCGCCGGAGGGAGCGCGGAAGCGGACCGTCACGTCCTCGAAGGCGACGGCTGGCGTGCTCATGCCGTCATGCGCTCCTGCCGCCCGGCCCGGCCCGGGCTTACGGCTTGATGCCGAACTTGGTACCTGCCTTCTTCACGAACTCGTCGGTATAGGTCTTCTTGACGTCGATATTGGCGTTCTTGATCTCGGGAACGAACTCGCTGAACACGGCGAGGACGGCATCGGCGCCCTTGGGGTCCATGATGCCGGTCGACGAGAAGGTCGGGATCATGTTCTGCAGCGAGGTCAAGTAGACCTTCGGATCGGAGGCGGTGAACTCCTTCGGCATCTTGGCCATGATCTCTTCGGCGCTGTGGCTGTGAATCCATTGCAGCGTATGGACGATGGCCTCGGCGAGCTTTGCCGATTCGTCCTGATGCGCCGTCACCCAGCTGGTCAGCGCGTAGAGCGAGCCGGCCGGATATTCGCCGCCGAACACCGCGACCGTGTCCTTGACCGTGCGCGTGTCGGAGAGGATGGGCAGGCCGGGATGGCGGGCGATCATCTGCGTCACCGCCGGCTCGACCATGACGGCGGCCTGGACCTGATCCTGCTCCATCGCGGCAACCGAGGTCGCGCCGTTGCCGATGCCGACGACCGGCACCTTGTTGGGATCGATCCCGTTCTTGCGCAGGAGGTACTTGAGATAGAAATCGGTCGACGAGCCGGGCGCGCTGACGCCGACATGCTTGTCGACGAGATCGGCGACCGTCTTGATCTTCGCGGTCTCGGCGGGGGACACCATGAGAACGAGGCCGGGCAGCTTGTCGTAGATGACGATCGACTGCATCGGCTTGTTCTTGGCGGCGAGCTCCACCGTGTGGTCATAAAATCCGGAGACGACGTCGGCGCTGCCGCCGAGCACGGCGGTGAGCGCGGTCGAACCGCCCTTGAAATCGATGAGCTCGACGTCGATGCCGGCCTCTTTGTAATAGCCGAGCTGCTGCGTCAGGATGGTCGGCAAGTAGCAGATGCAGCTCGAACCGCCGACCGCGATCTTGACGGCGGCGGCGCTTGCATTCGGCGCGCCGGCGCCGAAACCAAGCAGCGCGGCGGCGGCCAAGCCGGCGAGCGCCAGCCGGGGGCGGGTCGCGCTGGCGATGATGGCGGCTTTCAAGGACATCATTTCCTCGCTGGATTCTTAATTATCGGCACGCGATGAGCCGCTAGGCAGACGGACGATACAATTCCCGCGCCCGGAAGTCGAACCGAGTCGTCGTCGCGGTGAAAGCTGGGGTAGCGAGACCAGGCCGTCGGCGGATTACGCCTCGACCTATTGCGCCCCGACGGGCGCCTTGCGGGCGGTCGCCGCCTCGATGCGGCGCTTCAGGCGGCGTGCCTCGGCGGTCAGCTTGCGGTCCGCCGTCGAGGTCAGGAAGGCGTCGATGCCGCCATTCTGCTCGATCGTGCGCATGCCGTTGGTCGAGATGCGCATGCGCACCGACTGGCCGAGCGCGTCGGAGAGCAGCGAGGTCGTCTGCAGATTGGGCAGGAAGCGCCGCTTGGTCTTGTTGTTGGCATGGCTGACATTGTTGCCAACCTGCACGCCCTTGCCGGTGATTGCGCACCTTCTTGCCATGACGACGACCCTTGATCGATAGATGAATCGGTAAACGCGAGCGCCCCAGGGGGCATCGCGGGAAGCGCGCTGTCTACAGGTTTCGCTCCGCAGCGTCAAGGCCGGGCTCCCCCCTCCGTGTCACCGGCAGGGGGGCCGAGCGTGCCGGCGAG
>DATAQP010000106.1:0-11101 GCA_036264595.1 Allostellaceae bacterium | reverse complement strand
CTCGCCGGCCTGATTCTGCTGGTCGCGCACGCCGGGCCGGCGCGGCAGGCCACAGCGGCGGCGGCGTCCGACATCTTCACCGTCGCCGATGTGCCGGTCGACGCCACCGCCGCCAACGCCGTGGCGGCCCGCGATGCGGCGCGCCTCGATGGCGAGCGCCGCGCCTTCCGCCAGCTGCTCGAGCGGCTGACCCTGGTCGCCGATCGCGGCCGCCTGCCGCGTGTCGGCGATCAGCAGCTGACCGACATGGTGCGCGATTTCGAGGTCGCCAACGAGCGCAGCTCCGGCATCCGCTATCTTGCCACCTATACCTTCCGCTTCCGGCCCGAGACGGTGCGCGCGCTGCTGCGTGACGCCGGCATCCCCTTCGCGGAAACGGTCAGCAAGCCGGTGGTCGTGCTTCCCGTCCTGCGGCGCGACGATGCGGCGGTGCTATGGGACGATCCCAACCCCTGGCGCGCCGCGTGGTCGGACCGCACCGGCTCGAGCGGGCTGGTACCGCTCGTCGTGCCGCTCGGCGATGCCGAGGATGTCGCAGCGATCGGTCCCGATCAGGCACTCGCCGCCGATCCCGCCGCCCTCACTCGTATCGCCGCTCATAATGGCGGCGGCGACATCCTGATCGCGGCGGCGACGCAGCGCTCCGGCGGCGAGCTGCAGACCAGCCTGCGCCGAGTCTCCGCGAGCGGCACGAGCGAGATCGCCAAGGCCAGCTTTCAGCCCGCTCCCGGCGAGAGCGATAGCGCCTTCATGGCGCGTGCCGTGGCGGCGAGCGTCGCCGATGTCGAGGAAGGCTGGCGCCGCGACAACGTCCTCGCCACCGGCAAGGAGGGCGTGCTGACCGCCGCCGTGCCGCTGAACGGCGGGCTGGCCGAGTGGCTCGTCGTGCGTGACCGGCTGAGAGGCGTGCCGACGGTCAAGCGCAGCGACGTCCTCACCCTCGGTCGCCAGGCCGCCCGCATCGAGATTCATTATCTCGGCGATCCGGCGCGGCTGCGCGTCGCCCTGGCGCAACGCGACCTCGTGCTCGACGGCGGCGAGGATTCCTGGACCCTCCGGCCGCGCAGCGGTGCCGCCCGGCCGCCCGGCGATCCGCCGCGCTAGACGCCGAGCGCCGCCGTGAATCCGGCCAATCTCATCACCATCGGGCGTCTCCTCTCGGTTCCCGTCTCGGTCTGGCTCATTCTCGCCGGCCAGTTCGGCGCGGCGTTCTGGATGTTCGTCATCGCCGGCATCTCCGACGCCGTCGATGGCTTCATCGCCAAGCGCTTCAACATGCAAACCCGTATTGGCGCGCTGCTCGATCCGGTGGCCGACAAGACGCTGCTGGTCAGCACTTATGTGACGCTCGGCGTCGCCGCCCAGTTGCCGACCTGGCTCGTCATCCTCGTCGTCTCACGCGATTTGATGATCGTCGGCGGCTTCCTCCTCGTACAGCTCCTCGGCGCCGAGACGCGGTGGGAGCCGCTGATGGTCAGCAAGGCCAATACGGCGCTGCAGATCGTGCTCGTCGCGCTTACCCTGGCGCGGCTCGCCTTCGCCTTCGACGATCACGGACTCGGCGTCGTGCTCATCTATGCCGTCGCGGCGACGACCGTGTTGTCGGGCGCGGCCTATTTGGTGCGCTGGGTGCGCAGCCTCGCCGGCGCCGAGCCGGCGTAATGAGCGAAACCTGGCAACGCGCGGCGTTCTGGCTCGGCGGCATCCTCGTCTGCGGCCTTGCGCTGTGGCTGCTGAGCGGCATCCTGCTGCCCTTCGCGGCGGGCTTCGCCATCGCCTATTTTCTCAACCCGCCCTGCGATCGGCTGGAGCGCCTACGGCTGCCGCGCGGCACGGCGGCGCTCATCGTCCTGCTCGGCTTCGTTCTCGCCGTTGCGCTGATACTTCTCATCCTGGTGCCGCTGCTCGAGACGCAGATCGTCGATCTTGTTCGCCGCTTCCCGAAATTCCTCGACATGGCGCGCGCCGATCTCAACTCGCTGATGGGCTTCTTCCAAGAGCGGCTGTCGCCCGAGGATTATGCCAAGCTGCGCGACGCGGCCGGCGCCAAGCTGGGCGATGCCTTCACCTGGCTGGGTATGGTGCTGCAAGGCATCCTCGGCGGCAGCCTCGCCTTCTTCAACATTCTCTCCCTCGTCTTCGTCACGCCGATCATCGCCTTTCTGCTGCTGCGAGACTGGCACCGCATCGTCGGGCTGGTGGATAGCTGGCTGCCGCGACCGCATGTCGCGACCATCCGCGCTCAGGCGGCGTTGGTCGACGCCACCCTCGCCGGCTTCATTCGCGGCCAGGCGACGGTGTGCCTGCTGATGGCGGTGTTCTATGCGACGGCGCTGTCGATCGTCGGGCTCGATTTCGGTCTCGTCATCGGCTTGCTCGTCGGCATACTGATCTTCATCCCGTTTCTTGGCGGCGCGATCGGCGCCGGGCTGGCCCTGCTCCTCGCCATCACGCAGTTCACCAGCTGGACGCCGGTCGTTACCGTCGCGGCGATCTTCATCGTCGGCCAGACGATCGAGGGCAACCTCCTGACGCCCAAGCTGGTCGGCGAGCGCGTCAATCTGCACCCGGTCTGGGTCATCTTCTCGCTGCTCGCCTTCGGCAATCTCTTCGGCCTCGCCGGGCTGCTCATCGCAGTGCCGGTGGCCGCCATGCTCGGCGTGCTGGCGCGCTTCGCGCTTGGCCGCTACCTCGCCAGCCCGATCTACGATCCACTGTCTGCCAGCGCGCGCGATGACGATTCAATTCGCCTTTGAATTTCCCCACCGCCCGGCCTTCAGTGCCGATGATTTCCTCGTCGCGCCGAGCAACGCGGCGGCCGTCGCTTGGCTCGATCGCTGGCCCGCCTGGCCGTCATCGGCGGTCGTCCTGCATGGGCCGCCGAGCTGCGGCAAGACCCATCTCGCCCATGTCTGGCAGGCACGCTCGGGCGCGATGCTGCGCGCCGCGGCGTCGCTGACGCCGGAGGCCGTGCCGGACCTTGCCGCCAACGCCGCCGTGGTCATCGACGATGCCGAGCGGGCGGCCGAGCGGTCGCTGCTCCATCTCATCAATCTGGTTGCCGAGCGCGGCGGCCATCTCCTGCTGACCGCGCCGGCGCCGCCGGCGCGCTGGACGACCGCGCTGCCCGACCTGCGCTCGCGCCTCGTAGCCATGCCGGAAGTGGCCATGCTGGCGCCAGACGATGCGCTGATCGGTGCCGTGCTGCTCAAGCTCTTCGCCGATCGCCAGCTCAGCGTCGGCGAGGACGTCATCGTCTTCCTGCTCCACCACATGGAGCGGTCCTTTGCCGCCGCACGCCGCCTCGTTGCCGCGCTCGACCGCGCCGCGCTGGTCGCCCGGCGCCGCATCACCGTCCCGCTCGCCCGTCAGGTTCTGGCGAGCGAGAAGGGGCCGGACGGCGAGGCGTCGGCGGACATGGCCCCATAGTCGCGCGGCCTAATCGGAATCAAGCTCCGCCGCGTCGAGGTCGCTCGGGACGACGTAGCTGGCCAGAGCGATCGGGGCGTGGCTGATGGCGTGCCACGAGCCGGCGAGGCGGAGCGTCGCCAGCGCGGCTGTGGGAAACTTGGCGGCGAGGCGGGCGCGGTCGTGGCGCGGCCCGTGGCGCGCGAGCGCGACGGCCAGCTCATGCAGGCCGGGATTGTGGCCGATCACCAGCAATCTCGCGACATCGTCCTCGATCGCCTCGATACGCTCCAGGAGCGAGCGGGCGGTCGCCAGATAGAGCCCGTCCTCGATCGACACGAGCGGGCTTCTGCCATAAGCGCGGACGACGTGCTCGAAGGTCTCGCGAGTGCGCAGCGCGCTCGAGCACAGCACCAGATCGGGCAGGGGCTGGCGTGCCAGAAGGGCGCCGAGGAGCAGCGCGGCATGGTGCCCGCGCGCATTGAGCGGACGGTCGCGGTCTTCGAGCCCGCTATCCCGCCAGCTCGACTTGGCATGGCGCAGCAGATGGAGAATGCGGTGAGCTTCCTCTTTAGGCTGAATCATAGAAAATTATCTCGCGCATTGCGTGCCGCGACCAGCGATGGCGTCATGACTTCGCCATCAAGGCGCTATAGAGTAAATCCAACGCGTGCGAAACAGGAGCACTACTTTGGCGAAGGCTCAGAAAGCGACGACGGCACCGATCGATCTGCGTTCCGAGACGCGCTTCATCAACCGGGAGCTCTCTTGGCTCGCCTTCAACGAACGCGTCCTCAGCGAGGCCGACAACCCCCGCCATCCCTTGCTCGAGCGCCTGCGCTTCCTGTCGATCTCGGCGAGCAACCTCGACGAATTCTACATGGTGCGGGTCGCTGGGCTGAAGGGCCATGTCCTCGCCGACATCGCGGCGACCAGCCAGGACGGGTTGACTCCGGCACAGCAGCTGGCGGCGATCAACGCGCGGGCCGGCAAGCTGATGAGCGATCAGCAGGTCACTTGGCGCGCCTTGCGCGAGGAGCTCGGCGCCGCCGGCATCGCCATCATCGGCCCGCAGGATCTGTTGGCGAGCGACCGCGCCTGGCTCGAAGAGCAGTTCATGGCCGAAATCTTCCCGGTGTTGACGCCGCTCGCCATCGATCCAGCGCATCCATTCCCCTTCATCGCCAATCTCGGCTTCGGCCTCGCCCTTCAGCTTGTCCGCCGCAGCGACGGCGAGGACATGGAGGCGCTGCTGCTCATCCCGCCCTCGATCAGCCGCTTCGTCCGGCTGCCCGGCGCGGAGGTGCGCTTCCTGCCGATGGAGCAGCTGCTCGGCCTCTTCCTCGACCATCTCTTTCCCGGCTTCGAGGTCGTCGGCCGCGGCGTCTTCCGCATCCTGCGCGACAGCGAGGTCGAGATCGAGGAAGAGGCCGAGGATCTCGTGCGCCTCTACGAGACGGCGCTGAAGCGCCGCCGACGCGGCCATGTCATCCGCCTCAGCATCGACAGCGGCATGCCGGACAGCCTCAGCCGCTTCCTCGCCGAGAAGCTCGACGCCTCCGACAGCGACGTCTTCCGCGATGAGGGCATCCTCGGCCTGGTCGACACCAAGAAGCTGATCATCGACGAGCGGCCGGACCTCCTCTTCACACCCTATAATCCGCGCTTTCCCGAGCGGATCCGCGACTATGGCGGCGACTGCTTCGCCGCCATCCAGGCAAAGGACATCGTCGTCCACCACCCTTACGAGAGCTTCGACGTTGTCGTCCAGTTCGTCCGCCAGGCGGCGCGCGATCCCGCCGTCGTCGCCATCAAGCAGACGCTCTACCGCACCAGCGACGACAGCCCGGTGGTGCGCGCGCTGATCGAGGCGGCCGAGGCGGGCAAATCGGTGACTGCGCTGGTCGAGCTCAAGGCACGCTTCGACGAGGAGGCGAATATCCGCTGGGCGCGCGACCTCGAGCGCGCCGGCGTCCAGGTCGTCTATGGCTTCCTCGAGCTGAAGACCCACGCCAAGGTCTCGCTGGTGGTGCGCCGCGAGGCAGGGGCACTGCGCTCCTACGTGCATTTCGGCACCGGCAACTACCACCCCTATACCGCCAAGGTCTATACCGACCTGTCGTTCTTTACCTGCGACCCGGCGCTGTGCCGCGATGCGCAGCGCCTGTTCAACTACATGACCGGCTATGCGACTCCGGCGACGCTGGAGAAGATCGCGGTCGCGCCGATCAGCCTGCGCCAGCGTCTGGTCGCCATGATCGAGGCCGAGATCGGCAACGCGAGGGCGGGCAAGCCGGCGCAGATCTGGGCCAAGATGAACTCGCTCGTCGATCCGGCGATCATCGATTTGCTCTACGACGCCTCGTCCGCCGGTGTGCAGATCGATCTCATCATCCGCGGCATCTGCTGCCTGCGCCCCGGCGTTCCCGGGCTCTCCGACAATATCCGCGTCAAGAGCATCATCGGCCGCTTTCTCGAGCATGGCCGCATCGTCTGCTTCGGCAACGGCCACAAGCTGCCGTCGGATCACGCGCAGGTCTTCATCTCGTCGGCCGACTGGATGCCGCGCAACCTCGACTGGCGGGTCGAATCGCTGGTGCCGATCGAGAACCCCACCGTCCATCGCCAGGTGCTCGACGAGATCATGGTGGCGAACCTCAAGGACACGGCGCAGAGCTGGCTGCTCGATGGCGATGGCACCTACACCCGGGCGCTGCTGGACGACGAGGCGTTTAGCGCGCATACCTATTTCATGACGAATCCCAGCCTGTCGGGGCGCGGCAGCGCACTAAGCCGCACCCAGTCGGCACCCCGCCTGGTGCGCGACATTCGGGCGCATACGGCGGACTGAACACCGTCTACATGACACCGCGCGATCGCATTGCGGTCATCGACATCGGCTCGAACTCGCTTCGCCTCGTCGTCTATGACCGGATCGGCCGCTCGCCACTCGCCCTCTTCAACGAGAAGGTGCTGTGCGGGCTCGGCCGCGGGCTCGGCCGCTCCGGCCGGCTGAATGCCGACGCCATCGCGCCGGCTCTCGCCAACCTGCAGCGCTTCGTCGCCCTGGCGCGCGCCGTCGGCGTCACACGGCTCGACATCATCGCCACCGCCGCGGTGCGCGACGCCAGCGACGGATCCCAGTTCGTCGCCGAGGCGAGGCGCCGCTGCGGCATCCCGATCAACATCCTCGACGGCGGCGCCGAGGGGCGGCTCTCGGCGTTCGGCGTCGTCGCCGGCATCCCGCAGGCGGACGGCGTTGTCGGCGATCTCGGCGGCGGCAGCGTCGAGCTCATCCCGGTCGATCTCGGCCAGGTCGGCGAGGGGCCGAGCCTGCCGCTTGGACCGTTGCGCCTCGCCGAATACAGCGATGACGAGAAGCGGCTGCGCGAGTTCGTCGATGGCCAGCTCGCCACCATTCCCTGGCTGCGCCGCTATCGCGGCCGCAGCTTCTACCTGGTCGGCGGCGCTTGGCGGGCGCTGGCCCGCATCCACATGGATCAGGTGAACTATCCGTTGCACATCATCCAGAACTACGTGGTGCCGCGCGGCGAGGCCGAGCAGATCTTCCGCTTCATCAGTCGGCTCTCGCGCAAGTCGCTCGAGAAGGTCGCCGCGGTCTCGAAGAAGCGCCTCGAGGCGGTGCCGCTCGCCGCCTTCGTACTGTCGCGCATCGTCGACGCCATCGCGCCGGAGCGCCTGGTCTTTTCGGCCTATGGGCTACGCGAGGGGCATCTTTACGATCTCTTGCCCGAGAGCGAGCGCAAGCAGGACCCGCTGCTCGTTGCCTGTGCCACCATGGCGCAGGCGAGCCCGCGCTTCGGTGTCACCGGCGAAGAGCTCTTCGACTGGATAGCGCCGCTCTTCCCGGGCGAGGATGCGCGGCGCCGCCGCCTGCGCATGGCCGCCTCGCTGCTCAGCGATACGGCGTGGAACGAGCATCCCGACTACCGTGCCGACGAGGCCTTCATGCGCGGCCTGCGGATGCCCTTCGCCGGCGTCGATCACGGCGAGCGCGTCTTCATCGCGACGGCGCTGCATGCGCGCTATGGCGGCACCGCCGACGCTACGGTCAAGGACGATACGCGGCGGTTGATCGGCGAGGTGGACCACGCGGTGGCGCGCGCCATCGGCCTGGCGCTGCGCCTCGGCTACGTACTGAGCGGCGGAGCTCCCGGCGTGCTGCCGCGGACGCGTCTCGAGTTGCGCGACAGCGAGGTCGCCTTGCACGCGCCAGCCGACGATCCGCTGTGGTCCGGCGAGACGGTACAGCGCCGCCTCGACGCGGTCGGCCGCGCCTTCGACCGCCGCGGGATCATCCGCCTCGACGGCAGGAAGGTGGTGCGCGCCTGAGGCTCAGCGCGCCGCCGCGCTGCGCGGCGCCGTGCTTTCCGCCGCAAGGTCGACCAGCTTGATACGCTTGCCGGCGGCGGTGAGGGCGATGCGACCCTGCTTGAGATCGAGCGCCTCGCGGCCGAAGAGATCGCGGCGCCAGCCGGTCAGCGCACGCACCTCGGCGTTGTCGTCGGCGGCGATCATTTCGAGATCGTCGGAATTGGCCACCAGCTTCTGGGCCACGCCGCTCTCCTCGCAGCGATATTTGAGCAGCACGCGCAAGAGATCGACGAGCGGGCCGATGCCGGGCGGCGGCTCGTGGCGCGGCGGCAGCTCCGGATACTCGCTCTCGGGCAGCGCCAAGGCGTGGCCGATCGCGGCGAGGATCTCGGCGCCGAACTTGCCCTCGACGAGGCCCTTGCCGAGGCCGCGCGAGCGCGACAGCTCGGCGACGCTGCTCGGCGCGTGCGCGGCGATCTCGAGGATCGATTCGTCGCGGATGATGCGGTTGCGCGGCAGGTTGCGCTGCTGTGCCGCCTTCTCGCGCCACGCCGCCAGTTCGCGCAGCACCGCGAGGAAACGGCGATTGCCGCTGCGCGGCTTGAAGCGGCGCCAGGATTCGGCCGGATCGAGGCGATAGATCGCCGGGTCGGTCAGCATCTCCATCTCCTCGTCGAGCCACGAGCCGCGGCCGCTGCGCTCGAGATTGGCGCGCAGCTTCTCGTAGACGGGACGGAGATGAACGACGTCGGCCAGGGCATATTCGATCTGCCGGTCGGTCAGCGGCCGGTTTGCCCAGTCGGTGAAGCGCGAGGATTTGTCGATGCGCGCCCCTGCCAGCTTGCCGGCCAGTGTCTCGTAGCTCACCGAATCGCCGAAGCCGCAGACCATGGCCGCGACCTGGGTGTCGAACAGCGGCAGCGGCACGGCGCCGCTCAGCTGGAAGAAGATCTCGATGTCCTGGCGGGCGGCATGGAAGACCTTGAGCACGCGCTCATTCGCCATCAGGTCGAGCAGCGGCTGAAGATCGATGCCCTCCGCGAGCGGATCGATCGCCGACGTCTCCGTGCTGCCGCCGACCTGCACCAGGCAGAGAACCGGCCAATAGGTCTTGTCGCGCATGAATTCGGTGTCGACGGTGATGAAGGCCTCGGCCGACAGCCGGTCGCAGAACGACGCGAGCGTCGCAGTGTCTGAGATGATGGTCATGCGCGAGCTATACACGCAAAAGCCGCGGCGAGAAAGTTCATCGGCTTCGCCGGGTGGCCCGCAGTTTCCGTCTTTTGTCGCCTTAAGCTTTCCCTAAGCTAGCCGTCACGCCCGCATAAGCTGCGCGTGGTCTAGTGCCGTCCTCAGCGATCGTCCTTCCCCGCACAGAGGATTTGTCATGACCCGCCTGGCCAACCGCTTCCCCCTCCCGATGTCGGTGCTTGCCATCATCGTCGCCGCCACCCTCTTCGGCTGTGCCGCCGGTGTCGCCTTCGGCATCATGCTCAGCGAGACCGTCAGCATGAGCCTGGGCGCCGCAAGCAAGGCGACCGTCTGAGCCCGTTGCGACATCGTCGACCGCGAGGGGCGACGCCATGCTGAGATCCGATAGCGGACGCTTCGTCGCGCTGCTGTCGACGCCGCGCTTCGCCGCGTCCGAGCCGCGCGACTTCCTCGTCGACATCGCGTCCTATTGGGCGGACAAGCGTGCTGGCCGCGCCATGCCGGCACGCGCCGACATCTGTCCGTTCGAACTGCGCCGCCACCTCGCCAATATCATCCTGGTCGATGTCGTCGGCGCGCCGCCGCGCTTCCGCAACCGCCTGGTCGGCTCGGCGATCGTCGCCGAGGAAGGCTTCAACAGCACCGGCCTTTGGCTCGACCAGATCGTGCCGGAGGATATTTGCGACGCCGTGCTGGCGCAGCATCTCGAAGCCGTGCAGGGGCGGCGGTTGAGCTGCTACACCGTCTCCTTCCTGGGCAAGGACGGCAAGAACTACCGCTATCAGCGCCTGCTGCTGCCGCTCTCCGCCGACGGCGAGACCGTCAACATGCTGTTCGGCGCCGTCCTATTCTTCGACGGAGGGAGCACCGGCCGTTCATAGCGCTGTCCCGAATGCGGGGCGATCGGTCGAGCGCCGATATCGGATCAACCCTGCGGCGCTGCAACGCTCACGAGGACGGGAGCGTCTTGATGCAGAGCAGGGAACAAGCGCTTCAAATTTCCGAGCTTGGGGAGATCGTTGATGGCGATGTAGGGATTGTTGGGATGCCGGGTCGCATAATTCTGGTGATAGGCCTCGGCTGGGTAGAATCCGGTCAAATCATTGACCTCTGTGACGATCGGGCTGCGGAAGACGCCCGCCTTGTCGAGCTGGGCGATATAGGCTTCGGCGACATGCCGTTGCGCCTCGTCCCTCGCGAAGATCGCCGAGCGGTATTGCGTCCCGGTATCCGGGCCTTGGCGGTTGAGCTCGGTCGGATTGTGCGCGACCGAAAAATAGACCTGCAGGATCGAGCCATAGGAGATGACGCCGGGATCGAACGTCACCTCGACGGATTCGGCATGTCCCGTACCGCCCGAGCTCACGGTCTCGTATTGCGCGCTGTCTTTCGTCCCGCCCGCATAGCCGGACACGGCTTGCTTGACCCCTTTCACGTGCTGGAACACGGCTTGAACGCCCCAGAAGCACCCGCCCGCCAGCACCGCCGTCTCGGACGCTGCGCCTTGCTGCGGCGGCGTATCGACGAGCGGCGCCGGAATCACCGTCGCGGCCTCGCCGGAGACGGCCAGATTCGTCCACAGCGCCCAGGCAAGCGCTACGAGAAGGACGGCGAGCAGGCTTCGCGGCAAGATCTTGGACATGCTGGTGCTCCCGTATTCGCTCGTTGAGGTTGGATCGCGCACGCGCGTCCCTGCGCAATTAAGCGCAGCGGCGACGTTCCACAACGGGAATAGCGCGAGGATCACGCAATGTTGAGATCGAACACCGCAACCTCCCTCTCCCCTTGCGGGAGAGGGAGGGGCCCGCCGTAGGCGGGAGGGTGAGGGGGGATGACTTGCCTTCGAGCTTTGTCTGGATATATTACTGGATATATCGGAGGTCCGTCGTGCGAGAGACGTCACAGAAGCGCGCGCTGAAAAACTATCGTCGCCGCCTTGGCAAGCGCGGGATGGCTCGGTTCGAGGTTCTCGGGCTTGATGTCGATCGCCTGCTGATCCGCTCGCTGGCCAAGCGTCTTGCCGAAAACGACGCCGACGCGACACGGATTCGCGCCGTGGTGAGCCGTACCATAGCGGGCGAGAAGCCGCGGAAAGGCGGTATCCTCGCCGCGTTGCGTCGCTCGCCTCTCGTCGGCGCCGATCTCG
>DATAQP010000077.1:0-8163 GCA_036264595.1 Allostellaceae bacterium | reverse complement strand
GTGTAGTTGTAGATGCGGAGCATGTACTCGCGCAGCCCGACATCGATATCGACCTGTGGTACCGCGCCACGTACTGCCCAGCGATTGCCCGAATCGTAAGCCATATTGGACCCCTTTTGACCCCTATGGGTGAAAGCGTTGTGCTAGATATTGGCGCAAGTCAACGCCTATTCAATATGCCCACGGCCCCAGCGGCGCTCAGATCGTCCGCCCTGGCCGCTCCGGCTCGCTCCCTGGCGTGCCGGGTGGCTTGCGGCGGATGATTATGTTGCCGTCCTCGTCGATGGTCGGCAGCTCGTAGCGCGGCATCGTGCGCAGCGCGGTGTCGATCGAGCCCAGCGCCTTGTCCAGCCCTTGGCGGATCAGCTCGCCCGCCTGGCAGAGATCATTCGCCAATTGGTCGCCGCCCGGCCAGGCCGGCTGCTGGCCGGCGGCGCGAGCGCCTGGCCCGGCGCCGACAGAAACGGCGAGAACCGTCAGGAAGACAAGGTTTCGCATGGTCATCACCGGTCAGCTCACTCGTTGCGGAGCAACGGCGCCGCCTTGGCGCCGAGCGCCTTCCAGGTACCGGCAAATCCTATCACAAGCGTGAGGATGGTGGCGAGCACGGCGATGGCGAGGACGGCATCAGGCAGGAACACCCAATCGGCGTGCAGGATGCGGGTCAGCACGAGATAGGCGGCAATGCTGCCGATCAGCGCCGCGATCGCCGCGGTGACCAGGCCGAGCAGCCCGTATTCGACGACGAAGACGCGGCCGAAATCGCCGCGCGTCGCGCCCAGCACCTTGAGCACGACCGCATCGTAGACGCGCCTTTGGTGCCCGGCGGCGACCGCGCCGGCGAGGACCAGCGTGCCGGCGACCAGGGTGATGGCCGCGGTCAGGCGGACCGCCACGGCGATCTGGCCGAGCAGCCGGGCGATGACGTCGAGCGCATCCTTGACGCGGATCGCCGAGACGTTGGGAAAGCGGTCGGTGACGGCGCGCTCCAGCGAATCCTCGGCTTCCGGCATCGCGCGCGCGGTGGCGATATGGGTCTGCGGCGCCCCCTCCAGCGTGCCCGGCGCGAAGACGATGACGTAGTTGATCCCGAGGCTGGTCCAATCGATCGCACGCAGGCTGGCGATCTTGGCGGTCACCTCGCGACCGAGCACGTTGACGGTCAGCGTATCGCCGACGCTCAGCCCCATGCCGTGCGCGATCTCGCTGTCGAGCGAGACCAGCGGCGGCCCGGCATAGTCCGCCGGCCACCACGAGCCGGCAACGATGTGCGAGCCTCGCGGCGGCTTCGCGGCATAGGTCAGGCCGCGCTCGCTGTTGACCGCCCATTGTGCGTTGGCGGCGACCGTCACCTCCTCGACCGGCACGCCATTGATGCGGCTGATCCGGCCGCGCAGGCTGGGCACCCGCTCGAAGCCGCTGACCCCCGGCGTTGTGGTCATCAGCCTGTCGAACGCGGCGACCTGATCGGGCTGGATGTCGATGAAGAAATAGGACGGCGCCGCCGCCGGCAGCGCCTCGCGCACCTCGCGCAAGAGATTGCCCTCGATCAGGGCGATCGTCACCAGCACGGTGAGGCCGATGCCGAGCGAGAGGACGACGCTGCCGGTCGGCGCGCCTGGACGCTGCAGATTGGCGAGGGCGAGGCGCAGGCTGGGCCGGCGCACTCGGCCGATCCGCCGCGCCGCCGCCATGACCGCCTCGGCGACCAGGCGGAAGGCGACCAAGGTCGCCGCGGCGCCCAGCACGAACCACAGCGCGATGCGGTGATCGGGCGCGACGCCGACCGCCAGGGCGGCAAGGGCGAGCGCCGTCAGCGCGATGGCGGCGATGACGAGGAGGCGCGGCCGCGGGTGTGCCGGCGCCACCAGATCGCGGAACAGCGTGGCGGCGGGTACGTCGCGGGCGCGCCCGAGCGGCCACAGCGAGAAGCCGGCAGTGACCAGGAAGCCGAAGGCGGCGGCGACGGCGAGCGGCTCGGGATAGAGGCCGATGCGGGCGGCGACCGGGAGCTGCGTTGCGACCAGCCGTGCGACGGCGATCGGCGCCAGCCCGCCGATCACCAGCCCGAGCAGGATGCCGCCTGATGCGAGCACCATGATCTGGATGAAATAGAGGCGAAAGACCAGGCCGGATGGCGCGCCCAGGCATTTCAGCGTGGCGATCGTCGCCGTCTTGCCGGCGAGATAGCCGCGCACCGCATTGCCGATGCCGACGCCGCCGACGAGCAGGGCGGTGAGGCCGACCAGCGTGAGGAACAAGGTGATGCGGCCGAGGAAGCGCTCGATCGATGGCGTCGCGTTGCTCGGGTCGCGGATGCGCCAGCCGGCATCGGGAAAGCGCGCGTTCATGACAGCGGCGAAATCCTGCGGCGCGACGCCGTGCTCCAGCCGCAGGCGATAGGAATGCGAGATCAGCGCGCCGGGCTGCAGCAGCCCGGTGGCCGCGAGGCCGCGCGTGCCGACCATGACGCGCGGACCGAAGATCAGCATGTTGCCGCCGAAATCGGGCTCGCGCGTCAGCACGGCGCGAATGACGAAGTCGCCGTCGCCGATATGGATCGTGTCGCCGAGCTTGACGTCGAGACGCGGCAGGATCGCCGCGTCGACGACGGCGCCCCATTGCCCGTCGCGCTGGCCGAGCGCCTCGGCTAGGTCCTGGGCTGGGGAAAGGCCGATCGCGCCATAGAGCGGATAGGCGCCGTCGACCGCCTTCAATTCTATCAGGCTGCGCCGCGCCCCGTCCGGCCGCCGCGCCATCGCGCGCATCTGCTCGACCTCGGCGAGATCGCCGCCCTGGCGGAGCGCCGCGAGCTGCGCGTCGCTCGCCGCCCGGTTGATGAGATGGAACTCGACATCCCCGCCGAGCACCACCCTGGCATCGCCCTTGAGCCCGGCGTCGACCGCGGCGGCGAGCGAGCCGACCCCGGCGATCGCCGCGACGCCCAAGGTCAGGCAGGCGAGGAAGATGCCGAAGCCGCGCAAGCCGCCGCGCATCTCGCGCAGCGCCAGGCGAAAGGTGAGGGGCATGGTCATTATCCTCCCTCTTCCCTTGCGGGAGAGGGAAGGGCCCATCGCGCCAGCGATGGGAGGGTGAGGGGTATGGTGCCGCTGCGCGGCGATTCTTGGGTAAGACCCCTCACCCTAACCCTCTCCCGCAAGGGGAGAGGGGATAGTTCCGTGTGAGCGGAAACCACCGCTCACCCCGCCCGCATCGCGGCGGCGCCGGTACCGTCGTCGACCACCCTTCCGTCGGCAAGGCGGACGATGCGGTCGCAGCGCTGCGCCAGCCCGGCATCATGAGTGATGAGCACCAGCGTCGTGCCGTGGCGCGCCTGCAGGGTGAAGAGCAGATCGATGACGATCCGCCCGGTGGCGGTGTCGAGATTGCCGGTCGGCTCGTCGGCGAGGAGCAGGCGCGGCGTGGTGGCGAAGGCGCGGGCGAGGGCGACGCGCTGCTGCTCGCCGCCGGAAAGCTGCCCGGGATAGTGCAGCAGGCGATGGCCGAGCCCGACCGAGGCAAGCCCGGTCTCGGCGAGGGCGAAGGCGTCGCGCCGCCCGGCGAGCTCGAGCGGAATGGCGACATTCTCGAGCGCGTTCATCGTCGGGATGAGGTGGAAGGACTGGAAGACGATGCCGATATGGTCGCGCCGGAAGCGCGCCAGCGCATCCTCGTCGAGCCCGGCCAATGCCGCGCCGGCGACGACGACGCGGCCGGCGCTCGGCCGCTCCAGCCCGCCGACGATCATCATCATCGTCGATTTGCCGGAGCCGGAAGGTCCGACGACGCTCACCGTCTCGCCGGGCGCCACGGTGAGAGAAATGCCGCGCAGGACATTGACGGCACCGGCATCGCTCGCCAGTGTTAGATGGACGTCGTCGAGGAGGATCATGCTGTCCGGTTTGGGCGTGAGGCTCATGCCAGGGTCTATCAGGCCAGGATCCATCGCGAGAGGGTGGAGCATCCTCGCCGACCGGCAAAGACTCCGTCCATATAACCACGGGACCCCATATAACCACGGGAATGGCATTTTCAACGCGGCAAAGACGCGGCGCGGCGTCATGCTCGGTGCCGCGGGCCTCATAGCCGCGCTGCTCCGCATTGCGCCGGCCATGGCGGCGCCGCTCCGCATCCTCGCCTTCGGCGACATCCTGACCGCCGGCCTCGGCCTGCCGGCGGGGGAGGCTTTTCCGGTCCGCATGCAAGCCAGGCTGGCGGCGGACGGCTATCAGGTGCAGATCGCCAATGGCGGGGTTTCCGGCGATACCACCGCCGGCGGCCTCGCGCGGCTCGACTGGGCGCTCGCCGACAAGCCCGACGCCGTCCTCGTCGAGTTCGGCGCCAACGACATGCTGCGCGGCATCGATCCCAAGGTGACCTATGACAATCTCGATAAGATCATGGCACGGATCGAGCAATCCGGCGCCAAGATCCTGCTGCTCGGCATGAAGGCGGCGAGCAATTGGGGCCGCGAATACCAGGAATCGTTCGACGCCATCTACCCCGCCCTCGCCGCGAAATACCACGTGCCGCTCTATCCGTTCTTCCTCGACGGCGTCGCCACCGATGCGACGCTCAATCAGGCGGACGGGCTGCATCCCAATCCACAAGGCGTCGCCCTCATCGTCGAGCGCGTCGCGCCCTATCTTGAGCGTCTGCTCGACCGGCCGGCGGCGGTCGGCGGGAGCAGTCTGTGAACGGCGCCTTCCACGCCGCCCATGCCGCCGGCGATACGTGGAGCGCTCTCGTCAAATCATGCCTGGCGCAGCTTGAGCCTCTGCCGGACGGCGCCAATCTTGGCTTCCTCTACGCCACCGATGCGCTGGGCGGCGACCTCGGCTCCATCCTCACCTTCCTGCGCGAGCGCACCCGTATCGCCGACTGGGTGGGCAGCGTCGGGCTCGGCATCTGCGCCAGCGGCGTCGAGACCTTCGACGCGCCCGGTCTTGCCCTCATGGTGGCCGCCTTGCCGTCAGGCTCGTTCCGCGTCTTCCCGCCGATCGCCGACGATTTCGCGCGCTTCTCCGCCGAGATGGGGCCCTGGCTGGCACAGCACGGCGCGGCGCTTGGCGTCGTCCACGGCGATCCCCGGCAGGGCGATCTCGTCGAGACCGTGGAGGCGCTGACGGCGCGCAGCGGCGCCTTCCTCGTCGGCGGGTTGAGCTCGGCCCGCGAGGCGCCGCTGCAGATCGCCGGCCGCGTCGTTGAGGGCGGCCTCTCCGGCGTGCTGCTCGCCCCTGAGATCGCCGTCGCCACCGGGCTGACGCAAGGCTGCTCGGCGATCGGTCCGACGCGCCAGATCAGCGAGGCCGACGGCAACATCATCATGGCGATCGACGGCCGCCCAGCGCTCGAGATTTTCAAGGCGGATATCGGCGAATTGCTGTCGCGCGATCTGCGCCGCGTCGCCGGGCTGGTCTTCGTCGGCTTTCCGGTTCCGGGGTCGGATACCGCCGACTATTTCGTGCGCAATCTCATGGCGATCGATGTCGGGCATCAATGGCTGGCCGTCGCGCAGGACGTCACCGTCGGCGACCGCGTGCTGTTCTGCCGCCGCGACACGCCGAGCGCGCTCGCCGATCTCAAGCGCATGCTGAAAGGGCTGCAGCGCCGCGCCGGCGGCAAGCCAAAGGCCGGGCTTTACTTCAGCTGCGTTGGGCGCGGGCCCAGCCTGTTCGGCGACAATTCCGCCGAGCTCGGCGTGGTCCGCGAGACGCTCGGCGATTTTCCCCTCGTCGGCTTCTTCGGCAATGGCGAGATCTCGAGCGACCGGCTCTACGGCTATACCGCAGTGCTTACCCTGTTCCTGTAAGACCGCCCATGCTCCGTCTGTTCGTCGGCATCGAGCTGCCTCCGGCGCTGCGCCTGCGGCTGTCGTTGCTCTGCACGGGCCTGCCCGGGGCGCGTTGGGTCGATCCCGGCAATCTCCATCTGACGTTGCGTTTCATCGGCGAGGTCGACGAGGGCATGGCGAGCGATATCGATGCAGCGCTCGCCCGCATCCGCGCGCCGTCCTTCACCATGAGCCTGGCCGGCGCCGGTGCCTTCGGCGGCGAGCGGCCGCGCCTTGTCTGGATCGGCGTCGAGGACAGCCCGCCGCTCTTCCAGCTGCAGGAGCGCATCGAGGCGGCGCTGCGTCGTGCGGGCGTGCCGCCGGACACCAGGCGCTACAGCCCGCATGTCACTCTGGCACGGCTGAAGCAGGCGAACCTGCCGCGCGTACAGGAATTCATTTCAGCCAACGCGCTGTTCCGCGCCCCGCCGCTCGCCGTCGAGCGCTTCACCCTGATCGCCAGCTATCCGACGAAGAGCGGCGCGATCTACGAGGACCAGGCCGATTACACGCTGCGGTGAGACGCTCCGGCGAACGCGCCAATGGCGAGCATGACGGTCGGTCAGACCGGGAGAAAGCCGATAAAAACGCCGATGGTGCTGATGGCATTCATCGCCAGTCCGGCGGCGATGGCGCACGTTCCGCCCAGCGCGATGAGGAGGACGTCGCGCCTGCGCCGGGCGCGCGCCTGCTGGTCGGCCTGCTGGAGATGTGTCGTCGGTGCAAACATGATCTGCTTCCTCTCCCGCAGCAGGAGCCGTCCCTTTTGTCGGGGACGGCCCCCCGGTCCCGTCATGGGCCGGTCAAATCAAATTTATGAGGTCGGTTTGATACTCGGCGCCGATCCCCGTGGGATTGCTGAGACAGACCACCAGGGATGCGAACGCCAGGATGACCAACGCGATGAGGCCGAAATTCGGCAGCTCGCTCCGACCCGCCTGTGGCGGTGCTGCCACGTAAAGTAAAGTCATATCCGACATGATAATCTCCCGGTTCTTGACAGTATAGGTATCTTAAAGCCCAATATTTAAAGTATTGTGAAAATGCCTCATGTATAGTCGATCATCGCATTGGATTTGGCGGGCATTTTATGTATTGGGACCGCAGTGTTGACTGGGTCAGCGCTCCCGGAATGTTTCAAATTTTAGCGAAATTATCGGGATGCCCGCATTTTCGCGTGCGACCCGGCTTCACTTGCGGACTTCTCGTCCCTCGGGCGATCGGCTATGAGTGGCAGCTTGGCACGACACCGGCGGGGGCGTGGAGTGGCTTGGGGTCCGGGGCAACATCTGCGCTTCGCCGATGAGCGGCTACGTCCCGGCTTCGACCTGCTGTTCCGTCGTGGCGAACTGCCGCCGGGCCGCATCGTCGAGTTGGGCTGCGGCGCCGGCGTGCACACCAAGGCCATGGCCGAGGGTCGGCCCAATCTGCTGCCCGATCGCCGCCGGTTCCTGGTGGCGCGGGCCTATCCCAACCCTCATGAGGGGAGACGAGCGTGGCGCATTGGCTGGTGAAATCCGAACCGTCCAAATACTCCTGGGAGCAGCTCGTCAAGGACGGGCGAACCCATTGGAACGGCGTGCGCAACTACCAGGCGGCCAATAATCTCAAGGCGATGCGGCTTGGCGATCAGGCCTTCTTCTACCACTCGGTCGATGGACTGGCGATCGTCGGCATCGTCGAGATCGTGCGCGAATACTATCCCGATCCGAGCGACGCCAGCGGCCGCTTCGGCATGGTCGACGTCAAGCCGGTCCGACCGGCGGCGAGGCCGGTCACGCTGCAGCAGATCAAGGCCGAGCCGCGCCTTGCGGAGCTCGGCCTGGTGCGCCAGTCGCGCCTCTCGGTCGTCGCCGTCGGCGCGGCGGAATGGCGGTTGCTCTGCAAGATGGCGGGCGTCAAGCCGTGAGCCTGCGGTTGCTGTGCCGCCTCGCCGACATTCCGGACGGCGGCGGCAAGGGCTTCTGGTTCGGCGCGGATACCGCGCGTTTCGGCGTCTTCCTGATCCGCCGCGGCAGCGAGATCTACGCCTACGAGAATTCCTGCCCGCATCGCGGGACGCCGCTCGACTGGCGGCCCGACCGTTTCCTCGACCGCGACGGCAGCCATATTCTCTGCGCCACCCATGGGGCGCTGTTCCGCATCGATGACGGATTCTGTCTCAGCGGACCCTGCGTCGGCGCATCGTTGCGGCGGGTGGCGATCACGCTGCGCGGCGGCGTCCTCTATCTTGCCGAAAACGCCCCGCCGAGCTGATACATTTCGTTACACAGGCTTACAAAACTTTACTTCCTTTGGGTCATCCAACCCCTGATCCTTCTGGTCTGGAG
>DATAQP010000013.1:0-5747 GCA_036264595.1 Allostellaceae bacterium | reverse complement strand
GCCGCGCTCATGCTGCGTGGCCGAACAGGCCGTGCGGCCGCCACAGCAGGAGACCCAGCGTCGCCGCATAGATGAAGAAGGCGCCGAACTCGGGGATCAGATACTTGCAGGCGGTGTCGGCGATGCCAAGCAGCAGGGCGGCGATGAAGGGCCCGCGGATGCTGCCGAGGCCGCCGACCGCGACGACGATGAGGAAGAAGACCAGGTGCTCTTCGGCATAGGTCGGATCGATTGCCATTATGTCGGCGCCGAGCGCGCCGCCGAGCGCGGCGAGGCCGCTGCCGACGGCGAAGGCGCAGGTGAAGAGCAGGGCAGTGTTGATGCCGAGCGATTGCGCCATGCGGCGATTGTCGACGGTGGCCCGGATCTGGGTGCCGAAGCGGGTGCGCTCGAGGCCGAGCCAGAGCACCGTCACGACGACCGCGCCGCCGAGGATGAGAAAGCTGCGATAGGCCGGAAACGAGCGGCCGGCGAGGTCGATCTGGCCGCGCAGATAGTCGGGTAGGTGGACGGGCAGGGGGAGGGGACCCCAGAGGAACTTGGCGGCGGCGCCGGCCATGAAGACGAGGCCGATGGTAAGCAGCACCTGATCGAGCTCGGCGGCGCCGTAGAGCCGGGCATAGAGAATCCGCTCGAGCGCGATACTGGCCACGGCGACCATCGCGAAAGCGAGGGCAAGGGCGAGGAAGAAGGGCACCCCCGCGTTGTTCATCAAGCTGACCGCGACATAGCCGCCGGCCATGGCGAAGACGCCATGCGCCAGATTGACGAAGCCCATCAGCCCCATTGTGACCGACAGGCCGACCGAGATGAGATAGAGGACCATCGCATAGGCAAGGCCGTGAAAGGCGATGCTAACGAGGGCGGAAAGGGCGGCGTCCATGTGGGGCCGGGGTCAGGCGGGCGACCGCGCCGCACCACCTAATCGTAGGGGCGGGGCTTGTCCCCGCCCGCGGGCCGGCACAAGGCCGGCCCCTACAATCACGCGGGTCGCAAGTGCGGCCCTCACTGCGGGTTCAGCACCTTCCACGGATCCTTGACCTGCGGAATGGTCTGGAATTCGACATTGGCGAGGTGGTCGCCCTGGCGCTCGACCTTGCGGATATAGATGTTCTGGATGATGTCGCGCGTCTGCGCGTCGATCTCGACCGGGCCGCGCGGGCTGTCCGGATTCTTCCAGCCCGCCAGGATCTGCATCGTCTTGTCGGGATCGAGCTTGCCGTTCTGCGCCTTGATCGCGGCGAAGATCGCCGCCATGCCGTCCCAGGCGGAGGCGGCCATGAAATTGGTATGAGAGTTGGGCCCGTAGTCGCGCTTCCAGGCGCTGACGAAGGCCTGGTTCTGGGGCCGCGTCGCCGCTTCCGAGTAGCCGCCGGCGGTGACGACGCCGAGTGGCGCGTCGCCCATATTGGGCAGCTCCTCGTCGGTGGTGATGTCCTGCGGCCCGATCAGCTTGATGCCGGCGGCGGCAAGGCCGAGATCGCCATAGGCCTTCATCACTGCCGTCGCCTGCTTGCCGGATGGGGCGAAGACGAAGAGCACGTCGGGCTTGGCATCCTTGGCCCGCTGGACGAAGGGAACGAAATCGGGATCCTTCAGGGGCACGCGGGCGGAGCCGACGATCTCGCCGCCGGCTTGGGTGAAGCCCTTGGAGAAGGCCGTCTCGCTGTCGAAGCCCGGCGCGTAGTCGCTGACCAGCGTATAGGCCTTCCTCATGCCCTGCTTGGCGGCCCATTCGGCTAGCGGATAGCTCGACTGCCACAGCGTGAACGAGGTGCGGGCGATATAGGGCGAGAGCCGCGTCGTGTTGACGCCGGCGGCATTCATGATGACGAACGGCACCTTGGCCTCCGCCGTCAGCGGCGCGATCGCGTTGGCGTTCGGCGTCCAGATGACGCCGGTGAGGAACTGCACCTTGTCGCGGGTGATGAGCTCCTGGGCGAGGCGCTTGGCGACGTCGGGATTTGGCCCGGTATCGTCGCGCCGGATGATCTCGAGCTTGACGCCGGCCGGCAGATCCTTCTCATGCTCCTTGACGTAGAGCTTGACGGCGTTGTCGAGCTGCTCGCCGATCGAGGCGGCCGGCCCGGAATAGCTCAGGATGACGCCTACCTTGATGGTCTGCGCCATAGCCGGCGCGGTGCCCCCCGGTCCAACAAACAGCGCGATGACGATGCCGCACGCCGCCGCCAACCCGCTCAACCGCGCCGTCAGCCTGCGCATGGTGGTGCTCATTGGATCCTCCCCAGCCGTCGCGGCTGCTTGTGACCGCTCCCCGCCACCCATAATAAGACGATTATTCCGGCAAACTCCATTCCTCCGCGCTGGCGCCGGCCATGGCGCGAACGCGCTCCTCATCCGCCGCGAGCGCCGCCGCCGAGCCGGAATGGATGACCTTGCCGTCGTCGAGGACGTAGACGTGATCGGAGATCTCCAGGCTCATGCGGACATTCTGCTCGACGAGGAGGATGGAGATGCCCTCATCGCGCATCCGTGCGACGACGCGGAAGACCTCGCGCACGATGAGGGGCGCCAGGCCCTGGGAGGGTTCGTCGAGGATCAAGAGCTTCGGGTTGAGCAGGAGGGCGCGGCCGATCGACAGCATCTCCTGCTCGCCGCCGGAAAGCTGACGGCCGCGATTGGCGCGGCGCTCGGCGAGGCGTGGAAAGAGCTCGTAGACGCGCGCAACGGTCCATGGGCCGGGCCGCTGCAGCGGCACGAGCAGGTTGTCGTCGACGGTGAGGTTGGGGAAGATCTTGCGCCCTTCCGGCACGTAGCCGACGCCGAGCGCGGCGACCCGGTAGGTCGGCCAGCGCGTCGTGTCGCGACCGAAGACCGTGACGCGGCCCTCGCGCGGCGGCGTCAACCCGAGCAGGCTGCGCAGCGTCGTCGTCTTGCCGGCGCCGTTGCGGCCGAGCAGCGTCGTGATCTTGCCGTCGGCGACGTCGATGCTGACGCCGTTCAGGATGTGGCTCTTGCCGTAGAAGGTGTGCAGCCCCTCGGCGGTCAGCGCGCTCATGCCGCCTTCCCGAGATAGGCCGCCTGGACGGCTTCGTTGGCGCCGATTTCGCGCGGCGTTCCCTGCGCGAGGACGGTGCCCTGGTCGAGCACCATGATGAGATCGGCGAGGTTGAAGACGACGCGCATGTCGTGCTCGATCAGGACGATTGTGTAGCCCTGATCACGATGGAGCCGGCGGATCAGCGAGGTGACCTCGTAGGTCTCCTGGTCACCCATGCCGGCGGTCGGCTCGTCGAGCAAGAGGATGCGCGGCTTCAGCGTCAGCGCCATCGATATCTCGGCAGCGCGCTGGTCGCCATGCGACAGCTCGCCGACGATGCGATCGGCCTTGCCGGTGAGATTGGTGAGGGAAAGAATCTCCTCGACGCGGTCTCTGATCGCCTTGTCCTCGGCGCGGCGCAGCCAGGCGCGCAAGCGATAGCCGCTGGCGACCTCGACGCCGATGCGCACGTTCTCGGCGATGCTGAGCTCGGGAAAGATCTCGGTGATCTGAAAGGTGCGCGCCATGCCGAGGGCGACGCGACGGTGCGGCACGAGGTCGGTGATGTCCTGACCGGCGAAGCTGATCGAGCCCTCGGTCGGCGCGAAGAGGCCGCTGATCAGGTTGAAGAACGTCGTCTTGCCGGCGCCGTTCGGACCGATGACGGCGCGCAGCTCGCCGGGCTCGACTGCCAGCGAGACATTGCGCACGGCGACCAGGCTGCCGAAGGTCTTGGTGACGTTGTTGACCTCGAGCAGGCTCACGCTTGGCTCTTTCGCTGCAGGAAGCCGAGCAGGCCGCGCGGGAAGAAGAGCACGACGACGACGAACATCAGGCCGATCAGCGACTGCCAGTTCGTCGTCACGCTCGAGAGGTAATCCTGGAGCACGACGAAGACGGCGGCGCCGAGCAGCGGTCCCCAGAATGAGCGCATGCCGCCGAGCACCGCCATGATGACGAAATCGCCGGATTGCGTGTAGTGAAGCCCCTTGGGATCGGCGAAATTGTTGAGCAGCGCATAGAGCGTCCCGGCCATGCTCATGAAGGCACAGGAGATGACGAAGGAGATCCAGATGTGCTGCTCGACCGGTATGCCGAGAAAGCGCGCCCGCCGCTCGTTCTCGCGAATCGCCAGGAGCGTGCGGCCGAAGGGCGAGCGCAGCAGGAACGCCATGATGCCGACCGCGATCGCGAAGCAGAACAGCACGAAGTAGTAGAACGCGGTGAGATTGTTGAGGATGTCGATGCTGGCGATGCCGAGATCGATGGGCTGTCGGGTGAAGCCGCGCAGCCCGTCATCGCCGCCGGTCAGCGCGTTCCAGCGGAAGGCAACGAAGTAGAAGACCTGGCCAAAGGCGATCGTGCACATGGCGAAATAGACGCCACGGCGGCGTACGATCAGCGCGCCGAGCGCCGCCCCGGCGACGATGCCGAGCAGCATGCCGAGCACGATGGCGAGCGGCGTGCTCGGCGCCAGCAGCTTCAGCGCCAGGCCGGCGCCATAGGCGCCGAGCCCGAAATAGGCGGCGTGGCCGAAGGACAGCACACCGGTGAAGCCGAGTAGGAAGTTGAGCGACATGGCGGCGAGGCCGAGCACGAGGACGCGGGTCCCGAGCGCCTCGTAGCCGTGGACCAGCGGCAGCCAGAACGGTGCCGTGAGGAGGACGAGCCAGATCGCTGCGATGTCGAGGCGCAGCTTCATGACATGATGCCTTCCTCGCCCATCAACCCGCGCGGCCGCACCAGCAGGACGATCGCCATGATGACGTAGATGACCGCCTCGCTCGCCGAGGGGAACCAGACGGTCGTCAACCCGGAGGCGACGCCGATCAACAAGCCGCCGAACATCGTTCCCGGCAGGCTGCCGACGCCGCCGACGATGATGGCGACGAAGCTCGGCATCAGCACGTTGGCGCCCATCGTCGGCTCGAGACTGAGATTGCCGCCGGCGAGCACCCCGGCGAGGCCGGCGAGGAAGATGCCGACGGCGAAATTCATCGTGCGCAGCGCGCGCACATTGACGCCGAGCGCCGAGACGGTCTCGAGGTCGAGTGTGCCGGCGCGGATGCGCACGCCGAGGCGGGTGTAGCGCAGGAAGAGGAAGAGACCGAGCACCACGATGCCGACCACCGCCATCATGAACAGGCGATAATAGGTGACGAAGAAGAAATCGAGGCTGATCGGCTGGGTGAGGAAGCTCGGCGGCGTGAAGGGCAGGCCCTGCGCGCCCCAGATCGCGCGCGTCATGTCCTCGAAGATGAAGGCGAGGCCGAAGGTCAGCAGCAGGCTATAGAGCGGGTCTCGCCCGTAGAGGCGACGGATGAGGCCGCGCTCGATCGCGATGCCGAGGCAGGCGGTCAGAGCGGGGCCGACGACGAGGGCACCCCAGAAGCCGATATAGGGCGCCAACGTATAGGCGAGATAGCCGCCGACCGCGAGGAAGCCGCCATGGGCGAAATTGATCACGCCGCTGAGATTGAGGATGAGCGACAGGCCGAGCGCCATCAGCACGTAGAACGCACCGATGATCAGGCCGTTGAACGTATTGTAGAGGATGAGCTGCGTCATGACGCGGCCGCGTGCGCCGGCGTGGCGACGCGAAGGCGCGACAGCGTCTGCGAAACTCGCATCGCCGCCGCCCCAGACCCGATCCCGAGGAGTGACCGGCCGATCACGCCGGATGGTTCATCTTGCAGCCGGAAAGCTCGACCGGACCCGCGGCCTTCTCGCCGGGCACCACGTCGGT
>DATAQP010000577.1:0-4179 GCA_036264595.1 Allostellaceae bacterium | reverse complement strand
GCGGTCGTTGCGGAGCTGGCCCAGCCCGGGATAGGACTCGACCAGCCGGTCGAAGGTTTCCGAGGCGCGCGCCGCCGAGAGGTCCCAGTTGCTCGGGAAGCGCACCGTGTGGATCGGTGTCGCATCGGTATGGCCTTCGATATAGACCGCCTCGAGCCTTCCCTTGCGCTTCTCGGCGCATTGGTCGAGCGGCCGGTCGTCGGCGGGGACAGCATAACAGGAGAGCACGAGATCGAGCGCATAGCCGAGCATGCGCAGCTTGGGCAACGCGTCGGGATAGCTGTCGGCCGAGCCTTTCGGGAACAGCACGTCGTCGCCGAGCTGCAGCGTGCCGTTCTCCTCGTCGACGGTGACCGGCAGGCGTCCCTGCAGGACCTTCTCGACGTCGCGCAGCATCTCGCGGCGGGCGAGATCCGCCTCGGTGAGCTCGCGCGTCGCCGATTCCATCTTCTGCTCGGCCTCGCGCAGGTTGAGCGCGAAGGCCATCAGCATGATGATGAAGATGAAGAGCAGGCCAAGCATCAGATCGGTCATCGAGGCGAAATAATTGCCGCCCTCGCTGCCCTCTCTCGCGGCGCCGCCGGAGGCCCGCCCGGCCATCGCCGCCCGACTCATCTCAGCCCGCCGCATCTCAGGCGGCCTTGCGGCCGACGCTGGCGAGCAGCGTCTCGGCGACCTCGCGCAGCTCCTCGGTGCCGACCGAGAGGGCCTGCAGGCCGGTGGCGAGATTGGCATCGAGGCTGCCGACGAACGCCATCATCTCCTTGCTGAACGAGCGCGTGCCGTCCTGGAGATGCTCGAAGACCAGCTTGAGATCCTCGTCGACGGTCTCGAAACGGCCGCGATAGTTCTCCCAGACGAGCGACGCCTTCTCCGAGGTCGCGGTCACCGCCTTGGCCATGTCGGCCATCTCGCGCTGTGCCGCAACGATGCGCTCGGCGACCTGTTTGAGCTCGCCGGCGACGCGTTCCGAGGCGTCGACGGCGGCGACGACGGGCGCCGAGGATTGCGTCCAGCTCGTCGCGCTGGCATCGAGCGCCTGCTTGGCGCCGTCGAGCGAGGCGACGACCTGCTGCATGCTCTCGACCTGGGTGCCGAGGCTGAGATTGATCTTGTCGAGCGCGCCCAGCATGGTGCCGACGCGCAAGGCCAGCCCGTCCGACGTTGCGGCGAGGCCACGCGTCGCCTCGACCATGCGCAGCGCGATCTCGTCGCCGGCACCCTTGACCGAATCCGCCATGCCCTGCGCCGCCCTGGTCGCCGAGGCGGCGAACATCGCCTCGTTGCGGGCGAGCGCCTCGGCGAGCGCTTCGATGCGGTCGCCGACCGCGTTGACCCTGCCGTCCATGCTGTCGCGCAGCGCCGTCGCGGCATCAAGCAATTGCGCGGCGGCGAGGCCGGTCTGCTCGGCGAAGGCCTGGCCGGAATTGCCGATATGCTGCTGGGTCTGGCCGATGACGCCGCCGATCTCGGCCAGCTTGGCGGCGAGCTGCTTGATCTCCGAGCCGGCCGAGCTGCGCATCTCCTTGCCGAATTCCTGCAGCGTGAGCGACAGCGTCTGATCGGTCGCGCGGATCTCGTTGCGCACCTCCTCAACCGCCGCCACCAGCGGTGCCGGCAGGCTGGCCAACCCGGTGATGATCGGGGCGATCGCGGTATCGAGCCCGGTGGTGAGGTGCAGCGCCATCTCGCTCGCTATCTCGCTGGCAAAGCCGGCGTCGAGCCTGTCGAGCCGGACTAGTTGCTGGCGGGTGACCGCGAGTTGGTCGTAGGCGAGGCTCTCGACGAAGATCGGCGTCATGGCGCTCTCCAGATCGTGGGCGAGGCCATGCGCGGCAGTCTCGATCGCATAGGTCATCGTGCGGGCGCCGACCGACAGCACCAGCGAGCAGCCGAGCCCGGCGATCGAGGTCATGAACTTGAAGGAGGCGGCGCTGAGCAGCGAGTTGAGCGCCTGCTTGGCGACGGCGATGTCCGGCGATGCCACGCCGGCGGCGGCGAATTTGAGCGCGGCGACCAGCCCGATGAAGGTGAGCAGCAGGCCGATGCCGATGAAATAGCCGTGCGAAGCGGCGAAGAAGCGGGCGGGAAAGCTGGTATTGCCGATCGCGTGCAGCCCGAGATATTCGTCGGGATGGCGCAGATAGAGGATGCGGCTCTCCTCCTCCTTCAGGCAGGCCCGGTACTCGGTCCAGCTCGCTCCGAAGATCGATGCCGACAGAGCGGTGTCGATGCGGACGAAATTATCACGCAGCGCCGGCGGGGTGCGCGCCGACCTGACCAGCCGGCGCAGCCGGGCGATGCGCAGCCAGGCCACGGTGCTCCAGGCGACCAGCAGGACGAGCAGCGCCAGCGCCGCGGCGACGATCGCCAGCGACAGCCGCAACGGCACGTGCTCGTCGCGAAAATTGTCGAGGAAGGCCGCGATGCTGGGATCGAGGCGATCGACGAAGCCGGCGAGGGTGACGAGCAGGTCCATGACGGGTTCACCGAGTCCTTGGCGTGTGACGGGTCGAGGATGAGGCGGGGAGAGTGGGCGAGGGCGATCGGCGGCGCGGCGCCGCGGGCGGAACAGAGCCGACGATGTTCTCCCTGGGTTCTCCCTGGCGGTGCGCGAGATCGCGACCTTACGGTCGAGACGGTTAATAAAATCCTTACCATGATGCCGCCGCGGCCCGGCGGACGGCGGCTGGCGGTCTTAGCGGGACCTTCAGCGTTTCGGGCGATAATGGCGTGCGCGGGCCACCATGCACCTGCTGGAGAAGCCGGTCATCCGCTCGCTATAGTTGCGCGATGAGCACGCGACGCGCCCTCCTGCTGGCGAGCGGCCTCGCCTTGGCGGGCTGCGCCGCCGCCCCGCCGCCGCTCTGCAGCCCGGCCGAGACGCTGGCGGGCTGTGCCGTCGCCACCGAGCTCTTCTTCGGCCTGTCGCGTCCCGATGGCACGATTATCGGCGAGGCGGAGTGGCAATCCTTCCTTGCCGAGACCGTGACGCCGCGCTTTCCGGCCGGTTTCACCATCCTCGCGGCAGAGGGCCAGTGGCGGCAGGACGACACGGCGACGATCGTGCGCGAGAGCTCGCGAATTCTCCTCATCGTCCACCGCGCCGGCGAGGACGAAGCCGCCATCGCCGCGCTGATCGACGCCTACAAGACGCGGTTCCGCCAGCAATCGGTCCTTCGCCTCGACGTCAAATCGATCGCGCGCTTCTGACGGCGAGTTTCCCCGCGCGATCTCAGTCCGCGAGATCCCCCTTCTCGCACCAGATCGTCTGCGCCGGCTCGACATCGGTGGTGGTGACGATGCGCAGCCGCTGCGCCGGCGTTTCGTCAAGGACGAAATAGATCAGCAGCAGGACATGCTCGTCATGGTCGAGTGCCGGCAGGCAGAGACGCCCGATCGCCACATGCTGCCGATTGTCGAGCAGCAGCGTGCCGCGGTACCAGAACGGCATGCCGGTGGCGAGCGATTGCCGCACCAGGGCGATGCGCTGCGCGCGCACGGACGCATCACTGGTGGCGAGCACCGGCTTGCCTTTCGGATTCTCGCCGAACCAGCGGATCAGCTCGTCTCCCGCCAGACCATAGACGAGCTCGCCGTCGCGGCGCAGGCGATGGATCAGCAGCCATGGCAATACCACGGGAGGCAGTCGCTGCGGCGCGAAATCCCACAGCGAGGGCAGCGTCTCGCCCTGCCGTGCCGCGCGCCAGGCGGTCAGGCAGTCGCGGGCAGGCTGCGTCGGCAGGACATCGATGAAGCGCGGCTGGGACGGCGCGTGCCCCCGGGAATCGCTGGCAGAGGTCATGGCCGCTCACCTGACGTTGCCGGACCGACGGTGAGGACACCGCCATCCCGTCAATGTTGCGCCCATTTGTCCGTTTTCGCCATCGCCGTGCTGAAAGCTCGCGCGCAGCGCCCCTGCCGGCCCCTCATGGACGCATGCACGATCGTTCAAGACCGGCATATCCCGGCTCGCGCAACCTCGAGACAACAGCGGGCCGCCGATCCGCAACGGAGACATCAGATGCGCTACCAATCGATCAACTTCCGGCAGAAATTCGGACTTTTCACCGAGCAATGGCTGCCCAAGGTCGTTGCGGAAATGAACGACTATCAATTCAAGGTCGTCAGGCTGCAGGGCGATTTCATTTGGCATGACCACCGCGACACCGACGAGAC
>DATAQP010000560.1:0-1672 GCA_036264595.1 Allostellaceae bacterium | reverse complement strand
ATGTCGATGTGCACGTCGTCGGGACCCAGATACTTCAGATTGACCGCGTCGCCCATCGGGGTCCGCTCCGGCCTTTCGGTTTTCGGAATCGGCACGGGTGAGTAATTGGCGGCTTCCAAGGCCTTGGCCGTCGCCTGCTCGTCGTCGACATAAAATCCGATGTGGTGAATCCCACGCATCTCGGAAGTCTGTCCCGGGCCGAGCTTTGGAGCACCAGGCTCGCCATATTTTAGAATAGCAAAGTAAATATAGCCGTCGCTCAGCCAAACACCCTTCTCGCCGGTATCTCCTGGCCGGCGATAGAGCTCGGTCAGGCCGAACTGTTCCTTGTAAAATTCTGCGGTCTTTGCGGGATCGTCGGTGACAAGTGCAATATGCCTGATGCGAGCCATCTGCCATCCTCCCTCGACGCATGCGCTTGTCAAAGCGCGGGTTTTGCTGTGTAGGCTTTCTTCCCGGTTATCGTCAAGATGACGCCTAGAATCGGCGTATAAGGTGAATCGGAGGTGATCCATGGAAAAGCGGCGCAGCATCGACGTAGCAGGGGCAAAACACGTCAACCCGATCCCGAGCGCCAGCCGGCGCGGCCCTTTTGTCGTCTCCGGCGCGATCTCCGGCGCCGATCCGGAAACCGGCAAGGTCCCCGCCGACCTCGACGAGCAGTGCCGGCTGATGTTCGAGAATGTGCGGCGGGTGATGGCGGCGGCCGGCGGCTCGCCGGACGACATCGTCAAGATGACGGTGTGGATCACCGACCGCTCGCTCCGCGAGATCATGAACCGGCACTGGGTCGCGATGTTCCCCGACCCGCAGTCACGGCCGGCGCGCCATACGCTGACCTCGCGCGATTTCGCCGCGCCGATGCAGATCCAATGCGACCTGATGGCGGTGCTGGGCGAGGGCTGATGCGATGAAGATCGTCCATGTCCGCACGACCCCACTCTCCTATCGCTGCGCCCCGCCCTATGGCAGCGCCGGGGGCATGCAGGCGCGCCGCGGCGGCCTCCTCGTCGAGATCGAGACCGACGAGCGGGTGATCGGCATCGGCGAGGCCGGGGTCGGCGGCGGCATCACGCGGGACGTCGTCGACAAACTGCTGCAGCCGATGCTGATCGGCGAGGACCCGCTGCTGATCGAGGGGCTGTGGCAGAAGATGTTCGCGCGCACGCGCCAATACGGCCGTCGCGGCATCGTCATGAATGCGATCAGCGGCATCGACATCGCGCTTTGGGACATCGCCGGCAAGGTCGCCAATTTGCCGCTCTATCGTCTGCTCGGCGGCTGGCGGGAGCGGGTCGAGGCCTATGCCAGCGGCGGCTTTTACCAGGAAGGCAAGTCGATCGACGACCTCGCCGGCGAGGCCGAAGGTTACCGCGCCCGCGGCTTCAGAGGCATGAAGATGAAGATCGGGCGCAACCCGTCGACGCAGACCCATCTGCGCCATCTGGTGGACCATGCCGAGCTATGTGAGGTCGACCCCGAAGAGGACATCGCGCGGGTCGCAGCCGTGCGCCGCGCGCTCGGCCCGCAGGCCAAATTGATGGCCGACGTCAATTGCGCCTGGAGCCCGTCCTTCGCGATCGAAATGGGCCGCGCGCTCGAGCCCTATAAGCTCTATTGGATAGAGGAGCCGGTGGCGACCGACGACATCGACGGCAGCGCGCGGGTTGCC
>DATAQP010000520.1:0-10558 GCA_036264595.1 Allostellaceae bacterium | reverse complement strand
AGTCTCTATGCGATTGCCTCGTCACCTCGCGGTCACCCTGGCGGTCCTGCTGCTGGCCACGCCACCGGCGCTGGCGCACGCCTTTCTCCTGCGCGCCTCGCCGGCGGTCGGCAGCACCATCCGCACGCCGCCGAGCGAGCTGACCCTGCGCTTCAGCGAAGGCGTCGAGCCATCCTTCAGCACGGTGCAAGTCATCGGACCGGGCGATCAACGGTTCGATATCGGAGACCCGCGCGTCGACGAGCGCGAGAGAACCGTTCTGCGGATGTCGCTGAAGCCGCTGACACAAGGCGTCTACACCGTGACCTGGCGCGCCGTTTCCGTCGACACTCATGTCACGACCGGCGACTTCAAGTTCACGGTTGCACCGTGACCGCGAACCGCGCCGGTTAGGCGGCACGACAGAACCATGCTTCTCGTCCTCGCGCGCGCGCTCAATCTCATGTCGTCGGCGATGCTCGTCGGCATTCCGACGGTGTTGTCGATCGCCGTCCTGCCTTCCACGAAGGGAGACACGCGGGCCGCGGCGGAACGCCTGCCGATCCAGCTCGGCACGCTGTTCCGCATCGCCTGGGCTTCGCTTGCCGTCTGGCTGACATCCCTCTGCCTATGGCTGCTTCTCGAGACGGCGGCGATGAGCGGGGACGGACTGTCCGCCGCGGCAACGCCAGCGACGATCGGCGTTGCGTTATTGCGGACGCAGTTCGGCCATACCGTGCTGGCCCGGCTGCTCCTCGCGATCGGGCTCGCTCTCTCACTCGCCGTAGCCGCGTCGGCGCCGCAGCCGCGTCGGCGAGACGCCTGGCTGCGCATCGGTGCCGTCCTGGGCCCCCTCGGCTTCGTCACCGTCGTCTGGGCGGGCCATGCGGCGGCGACGCCGGGTGCGACGCATTTCCTCGCCGATGCGGCGCATCTGCTTGCCGCCGGCATCTGGCTCGGCGGGCTCGTCGTCCTCGCCGTGCTGTTCGGCACCGGCACGGACAAGGCCAATTCCGGATGGATCGTCGTCATCGCCAAGGCGACACGGCGCTTCTCGCTTCTCGGCATGAGTTGCGTCGGGGTCCTCCTGGTCAGCGGCATCGTCAACAGCTGGTTCCTTGTCGGCACGGTTCCCGCGCTTCTCGGCACCGCCTACGGTCATCTTCTCCTTTTCAAGCTGGCTCTTTTCGCGCTCATGCTGTGGCTCGCGGCGATCAATCGTTGGCGGCTGACGCCGCTGATCGGCACACCCGGGCGGCCAGGGGGGACAGCCAGCGCGCGGCAGGCGCTCCGCCGATTGCGTCGCAATACCGCCGCCGAACTGATTCTCGGCCTTCTCGTCCTCGCGGTGGTCAGCGCGCTCGGCGCCGTCGTCCCGGGCCTGCACGATCAGCCCTGGTGGCCCTTCGCCTATCGCCTCAGCGGCGAAGCCATGGCCTTGCCCGAGGTGCGTTTCGAGATCATCGTCGCTCTGGCGGCCGTCGGCATTGGCGCTGCGCTCTGTGTGACAGGCCTGGCGTGGCGGCGCCATCGCATGGCGATGATCCTCGTCGGATTGGCGCTGGTCATCGGCTTTCTGCCGAGCTTCCGGGTGCTGCTCGTCACTGCCTATCCGACCAGCTTTTTCTACTCGCCCGTCGCCTATACGACGGATTCGATCGCGCGCGGCGCCCGACTCTACTCGGAGCATTGCGCCTCCTGTCACGGCGCCGCGGGCAGAGGCGACGGGCCAGCGGCCGTCGGGCTCAAGGTGCCGCCCGCCGATCTCACCGCCGCCCATGTCCTCGACCACAGAGAGGGCGACATCTTCTGGTGGCTGAGCACCGGCATCCCCGAAAGCTTCATGCCCGGCTTCGCCGACCGGCTGAGCGAGGACGAGCGCTGGGATCTCGTCAATTGGGTGCGGATGCTGCCTGTCGGCGGTCTCGACGAGGGGCTGGTGGACGAGGTTGGCGAGGGATCCGCGCCCCGCGCGCCCGACTTTACGTTTGAGACCGCGGATGGCCGGGAGGGATCGTTGCAAGATCTGCTGAGAAGCGGTCCCCTCCTCCTGGTTCTATATACCCCCTCCGCCGCGGTGCCGCGATTGCAGCGCCTCGCCGCTGCGGAGAGGACTCTTGCTGATGCTGGCCTCGGCATCCTGGCACTTCCGCTCGCCGACGAGAGCATCCGGAATTCTGCGTCGCTTCCCCATTTTGCTGCCCGGGCCGATGCGAGCGTCGCGGCCACGTACCGCGTGCTCGCGGCGGCCCCCGGCCATCCACCGCGCAAGTCGGCGAGCCACCTCGAATTCCTGATCGACCGCAACGGCTTCGCGCGAGCGCTTTGGCGGGCCGACGAGACCATGGCGTGGAATGATGTGGGAAATCTGCTCAACCTCATACGCCAACTTGACAAGCGGCCCCTCGCGCCGGCTGCCCAACCGGCCCATATTCATTGATCGGTTTGGGATTGCCCGCCGCCGTCTTTTCGTGAAGAAGATGAGGAAGCGCGTGACAGTGAAAGCCGCGAGCATGCATGAGCACGAGCATCGAGCCGGCCCCGGGCATGATCACGGATACGGGCATGGGCACGATCATGCGCCGGTCGATTTCGGCATGGCCTTCGCTGTCGGCGCGGCGCTGAATCTTAGCTTCGTTGCGGTCGAGGCTATCTATGGCGTGCTGGCCAACTCGCTCGCCCTGCTCGCCGATGCCGGCCACAATCTCGGCGACGTGCTCGGCCTGCTGCTCGCCTGGGGCGCCGCCTATCTTGTCAAGCGGGCGCCGACGCGCGAGCGCACCTACGGCTACAAGCGCAGCTCGATTGCCGCCGCCCTCGCCAACGCGATCATTCTGCTGATTGCCGTCGGCGCAATCACGCTGGAGGCGCTCCGCCGGCTTGCCGCGCCCGAGGAATTGGCCAGCGACACCGTGATGGTGGTGGCGGCGATCGGCATCGCCGTCAACGGCCTAACCGCCCTGCTCTTCATGGCAGGGCGCGCCGGCGATCTCAACATCAGGGGCGCCTTCCTGCACATGGCATCCGATGCCGCGACCTCGGCCGCCGTCGTCGTCGCCGCCCTGATCATGCGCCAGACCGGCTGGCTGTGGCTCGACCCGGTGGTCAGCCTTGCCATCGTCGCGGTGATCACCATCGGCACCTGGGGCCTGTTGCGCGATTCGGTCAACCTGGCGATGGACGCCGTGCCCGAGGGCATCGATCGCGACGCCATCGAAACCTATCTCGCCGGCCTGCCCGGCGTGACCGAGGTGCATGATCTCCACATCTGGGGAATGAGCACGACCGAGACGGCGCTGACCGTCCATCTCATCCGCTCGAGCGCGACGATCGACGATTCGTTGATCGCCGAGGCGAGCAAAGAGCTGCACGATCGCTTCAGGATCGGCCACGCGACCTTCCAGTTCGAGGTCGGTCATCCCGGCTTCCCCTGCCGGCTGGCCTCGCCGCACGTGGTCTAGGTCGGCCAAGCCGGCGGCAGGCCGGCGGCGACCTGCGCGCTGACGTCGCGGCCGGTGCCGCGATAGCCGAGGAAACGGCCGGTGCGGTCGAAGAGCGGCCTGCCGCTGGTGCAGCTGTAGCGGGCGCCGCCCTCGCCGACACGGTAGCGGTAGACGAAATTGGTGAACGGCTCATGGCGCGCCAGGCAACCGAGATGCGCGCGCCATTTGGCCTCGTCCTCGTCCGTATCGAGGGTGAGATCCGTCCGTCGCTTGCCGATCATCTGCTCGGGCTCGAGACCCAGCGTTCGGATGCGCTCGGAGACATAGCTGAAGCGGTGACCGGCATCGGTTTCCCAATACCAATCCGACGCCGTCTCGGCGAAATCGCGGAAGCGCTCCTCGCTCGCCCGCTGCGCCGCCTTGCCGGCGGTCAGCGCGGCGATGAGACGACGCTGACGATCGAATTGCTGCACCACGACGCCGGTCAGCAGGAGGAGCCCAGCGGCACCGACGAAAGCGCCGATGCCATCGAGCTTCGCCTCGCCGGCCCAGCCTTCGAGCACCGCATCCTTGGCGAGCGCGACGGAGACGACGAGCGGCAGCTCGCCGACGCGCCGGAAGCTGAGCAGGCGCTCGATGCCGTCGAGCGGCGAATCCGCCACGAAGCTGCCATAGGTCTGGCCGGCGCCGCGGCGCTCGGCCAGCGGGTCGTGGATGGACTCCCCCAGCAAGGTCGGATCGGGCGGATAGCGGGCGAGAACCCGGGTCGCGGTGCCGTTCCACAGCGTCACGTTGCCGTTCCGCCCGACATCGAGCGAGGCGTAGAAACGCTCGAAACGGGCGAGATCGATGACCGCGGCGACGACGCCAGTGAATTTGCCGTCCGGCTGGGTGAGGCGGCGGCTGACCACGAGCGACCACGTGGCGGCGACGCGCGAGAAGAAGGGCTGCGATATATAGAGGTCGATCGCCGCATCGTCGCGCAGGGCGGTGAAGTAGTCGCGATCGGCGAGATCGAGCGGCGGCACCTCGCCGCCGGCATTGCTCACCAGCCGGCCGGCCGCATCGGTGACGAAAAGCTCGCGATATCGCGCCCAGGGCCGCAGCCGCGACGCCAGCACCTGACGGATCTGCTCCTTGCTCGGCGGTCCTCGGCGCGCCTGATCCTGGAGAAGCTCGGCGAGCGAGAAGAGCACGAGATCGGCCTGATGGACGGCATCGATCGCGTTCGCCTCGAGCAGGCGGGCGAGGTTCTGCGTCATTCGCGTCGCATCGGCAAGAGTGTGGCTGCGCTTCTGCCACAAGGCCACGCCGAGCAGCGTCAGGACGACGACGAGAGCGAGGCCAGCGAGCGCGACCGTCATCGCCGTGAGCGAGCGGCAGCGCGGCGGCCGAGCGCCGGCGACCGGGGCCGACCTGCCCGCCGCCGTCACGCTCCGCGCCCCGCTGGAAATCGACTTGTCCAACTCGAACCGATTCACAAAACCGCTGGCAGATTCGACTAGTATCGGCAAATTGTCCACCGGCTGCGGGCGACCGAGCCACCAGCCGGGCCGAATTCACCAAGGAAGGAGAACACCGATGATCGTCGTCACCAACAACGAGGGCAGGCCGGGCGTCGCGACCACGGCGCGGCTGCTCGCCGAGGGCAACGCCGCGCTGGCGGCGATCGAGGCCGGCATCCGCCTGGTCGAGAGCGACGAGACGGTGCGCACCGTCGGGCGCGGCGGCTGGCCCAACCTGCTCGGGGAGGTCGAGCTCGACGCCTCGGTGATGGACGGCACGACGCTGCGCATCGGCTCGGTCGGCGCGCTCAACGGCTTCCTCCACCCGATCGCGGTGGCCCGCGCGGTAATGGAGAAGCTGCCGCATGTCTTCCTGGTCGGCGAAGGGGCGGCGCGTTTCGCCCGCGAGATCGGCGCCGAAGCAGGCGACAATCTCATTCCCGATTCCACCCGCGTATGGCGCGCCTGGTACGACAAGGAAGTGCCCGATAGGGACAAGAAGGACTGGGCTTCGGCGCCGCTCATCGAGCTCTGCCGCCATGCCGTCGATCCCGAGATCGGCCGCGACACGACGACCTTCCTGGCACAGGATTCAAGCGGTGCGATCGCCGGCGGCGTCAGCACCTCGGGCTGGGGCTGGAAATACCCCGGACGGCTCGGTGACTCGCCGGTCGTCGGCGCCGGCATGTACGCCGATACGCGCTACGGTGCCTGCGCCTGCACCGGCGCCGGCGAGATGACGATACGCTGCGGCACTGCCCGCTCGGTCGTGCTCTACATGAAGATGGGGATGAGCGTCGAGGCGGCGGTGCGCGAGGCGGCCGAGGACATGCGCCAGCTCAAGGGCGGGCTGATCGACCGCGTCACCATCCATGCGATCGACAGAAACGGCAACCACAAGGTCGTCGCCGTCAACGGCAATCCGAAGAACACCTACTGGCTATGGCGGACCGGCGAGAAAGCGCCCCAATCCCTGCCGGCGGAGATCATCACGATTTCACCGATCACGGCCAAGCCGGATCTGGTGGCGACGTATGGCGGGGCGCAAGGGTGACGGCGCTGCCCGAATTCACGCTGCGCCCCTACGGCGAGAGCGACCTTGCTTCGGTGTGCGCCCTCCATGCGCTCGCCTTCGAAAGCCTCGGCTCGGCGCACCATACCGGCGCGCAACTGGCCGCCCATAGCGCGATGACGCGCGACGCCGCCTATGCCGCCGATCTCGACGCCAGCCATCTCGCACTGGCGGTGCTGGAGGACGGCGCGGTCATTGCTACGGCGGGCTGGATCGCAGTGGCCGACGAGGCGGGGACGGCGCGCATCCGCAAGGTCTTCGTCCACCCGGATGTCGCCCGGCGCGGCCTCGCCTCGCATCTCGTCCGCGACGCCGAGGCGCGCGCCGAAGCTGCTGGTTATTCCCGTCTCATCGTGCGCGCCAATATCAACGCCGTGCCGCTCTACCGGAAGCTCGGCTATCGCACGCTGCGCGAAGGCGAAATGGACGCCGGCGGCGGCATCGTGCTGCCGGTGCATTTCATGGCGAAGGTCTGAGGCCACCGGCGAGCGGTCGCGCCCCTACCCATTAAGGGTGCCTTGAGGATCAAGCCGGTCGTACCGACGTTTCTCCTGTGTTAGCTCATTCAGGCTGTGTCTCGGGAGGGATCCGATGCGGCCGACCACAGTATTCGCTATTGCGTTGTCGACTGCCCTGGCGCCCCTTGGCGGCGCCCGCGCGGCCGAAGCCGCCCTCTTCCAATTCGAGCAGCAAGCGAAGCAGCATTGCCCGGACGATACCATCGTCTGGCTTAGCCGGGCCTCCGGAACCTATATCTTCGCCGGCGAGCGCTGGTACGGCAGCACCAAGCACGGTGCCTTCGTCTGCCGCCGGGAAGGCGATCTCGCCGGCTACCGGCCGAGCCACGAGCCCACCCAGGGCCGAGCCCCACTGACCCAAGCCGCGCTACCCGCCAACTGAACGGGCACGGTAGGCGCTCGGCGAGACGCCGAAGCTGCGCCGAAACAGAGCATTGAACGTCGAGAGGTCGCCAAAGCCAAGCTCGAAGGCGAGGCCAGTAACTGACGCTGCGCCGCTCCGCAGACTGATCGCGGCGTGGTGTAGACGCGTCCTCAGCAGATATTGATGCGGCGTCACCCCGACGACCTGGCGGAACAGCCGCAGGAAGTGATAGCGGCTCATGCCGCAAGCAGCCGCCAGCGCGCCGAGCGGCAGTGACTCCGCATATCGCGCCTCGATCAGCCGCGCCGCGTCGGTGATCCGCTTCGTATCGCGCACGCTCGGCCGCCGCTCCGACCGCGGTCGGTCGGCGATCAGTAGCAAGGCGCGGCTCGCGATGGTCAGCGCGATCTCCTCCCAGCCGGCGGCGTCGCAGCCGTCTTGCGCAGCAGCGGCGCTGGCGGCAACGAGCTCCATCGCCGCTGTTACCGGCGGGATGCGATGGCATCGGAAATCATCGTGCGTCACGCCCGGGGTCGCTGCCGCGATCTCGGCGAACGCCTCCGTCGCATAGTTGAAGGCGATGCAGCGGTCGCCGACGGCATGCTCGTGGCCGCACTCGAAGAATTGCCCGACATTGCCGAGCATCAGCGCTCCGGGCACGAGAGCGACGGCGCCATGGGTCGAGCGATAGGCGAAGCTGCCGGCGACCACCACCGCGATCGAGACGGCGTCGTGGCGCTCCTCGAAGGGGCGGTGCTGCGGCCCCGCCGTGCAGACGACATCGCTGACGCGCCAGCCCACGCCGCCGGCGAGGCGGCTAATCGCGGCGGTCGGCGTCGCTGCACGATCGGCGTTGCGGTCAATCATCCGAGGCATCGTTCCGAATAGCAATTTTCCCCAAGCCACCTCGCCCGGCCTCGCCATAATACGCCGAAACCGGTCATGTTTGACGACAAGGAGCTGGGCGATGGCGACGAGATTCTCCCCGATGATCGAGGCGCTCAAGGCCGACGGGCCCGCCGCCGACCGCGGCGAGGCGTTGGGGCTTTACGGCTGGCTGATCGGCGCCTGGGATGTCGAGGTGCTCGATCGCCGCAAAGACGGCACAATCCGCCGCTCGACTGGCGAATGGCATTTCGACTGGGTGCTCGAAGGCCGCGCCATCCAGGACGTCTTCATCGTGCCGCCGCGCGCCGAGCGGCGCGACGGCATGACGACCGTCGGCAACCGCTACGGTCCGACGCTACGCGTCCCCAACCCGGCGGACGGTACCTGGCGCATCGATTGGAGCAACCCGGTCACCCAGGCTCGCAACAGCATGATCGGCCGCCGCCAGGGTAGCGAGATCGTCCAGGACGGTATCGATAGCGATGGCGGCGCGGCGCCCTATCGCTGGATCTTCTCCGAGATCGCCGACGATGCCTTCCGCTGGCGCGCGGAAGTCTCGCGCGATGGCGGGCGCAGCTGGACGACGACCGTCGAGTTTCGCGCCAGGCGAGCGGCAGCATGAGGCCGCCGATACAGCGCAGCATCGTCTGGGAATGGTGCGATCGGCCCGGGCTCGAGCATTTGCTGCTCCGGCTCGACGACAATGGCAGCCATGCCGACGGGCTCGTCATGGTCGCTCTGGCCGGCACGCTCCTCCAGCTGCGCTACGCCATCCAGTGCGACGCGCAGTGGCGCTTTCGCACGGCGACGATCACCGCCGAGAGCAATGGCGAAACCCGCCGGCGCAACATCGAGTATGGCGGGGGCGGCGCTTGGACGGTCGACGGCGCCGCGCGTCCTGATCTCGCGTCCTGCAGCGACATCGACATCATGGGTACGCCGTTCACCAACACCATGCCGATCCGGCGGCTCGTCCTGCCGCCCGAGCAGCCCGTGGCGCTCAGCGTCGTCTATGTCAGCATCCCCGACCTCGCCATCTCGGTAGCGGCGCAGGACTACACGCGCCGCGGCGCCGGCGCGACGGGGACAACTTTCCGTTATCGCAGCCTGGGATCCGATTTCACCGCCGAGCTTTCGGTCGATGCCGACGGCATCGTCATCGATTACGGCGGGATCTGGCGGCGGCGCGGCGGCTGATCGCCGCCTTGAGGGAGCCGCGCGTCGGCGCGTATCCTGTCGCCCGGCAACGGTGACGGAGATGGTTCGATGCGCGCCACGATCGTCGCGGCTTTCCTGTTGGCGGCGACGGTGCCGGCCACCAATGGCAATGCGCAAGGTGCCGTCGCTCCGCCCATTCTCCTCAATGGCAAGGCGGCCTATGGCGACTGGCGCAGCGATGCTCCCGGGACCCGCCGCCGCCTCTCGACCGATGCGCTGCCGGCGCCCTACGCCAGCCGGTCGGCGAGCAACAGCCCCGCCGTGGTCGCGGTGCCGGCCAACGCCACGCTCAACGTCCCGGACGGATTCACCGTGCGACGCTTCGCCGCCGGGATGGAGGCGCCGCGCACCATCCGCATCGCGCCCAATGGCGACATCTTCATCGCCGAAAGCGGCGCCGGGCGGATCCGTGTCATGCGCGCGGCGGACGGCGCGGCGAGTCCGGCGCAAAGCACGATCTTCGCCGACGATCTGTCGGCCCCCTTCGGCATCGCCTTCTACCCGCCCGGCACCGACCCGCAATTCCTCTACGTCGCCAATACCGACTCCGTGGTCCGCTTCGCCTACCGCAATGGCGATTTGCGGGCGCGCGGCGCACCCCAGACGATCGTCCCACGGCTTCCCGAGGGCGGTCATTGGACGCGCGACCTCGTCTTCTCATCGGACGGACGCCGGATGTTCGTGTCAGTCGGCTCGGCGTCGAATGTCGCGCAAGGCCTGCCGGCGAAGAGCCCGGAAGAGATCCGCGCCTGGGAAACCGCCAACGGGCTGGGCGCTGCCTGGGGCGGCGAGAATCGCCGCGCGGACGTCCTCGCCTTCGCGCCCGACGGCAGCACCGAGCGCCGCTTCGCCACCGGCCTCCGCAACTGCTCCGCCCTCGCCGTGCAGCCGCGCAGCGGCGCGCTCTGGTGCGCGACCAACGAGCGCGACGGGGTCGGCGACGATCTGCCGCCCGACTACGCGACGCGGGTCGGCGAAGGTCGCTTCTATGGCTGGCCATGGTATTATATCGGCGATCACGAGGATCCCCGCCACAAGGGCGAGCGTCCCGACCTCGCCGACAAGGTGACCGTCCCCGACGTGCTGCTGCAGCCGCATTCGGCGCCGCTCGGCATCGCTTTCTACGATGCGCCGGATGGCGCCACCGCCGGATTTCCCGACGCCTATCGCGGTGACGCCTTCGTCGCCCTGCACGGCTCGTGGAATCGCAGCAAGCGGACCGGCTACAAGATCGTCCGCCTGCTCCTCAAGGATGGCGTTCCCAGCGGCGCCTACGAGGACTTCCTCACCGGCTTCGTCCTCGACGACAACAACGTCTGGGGCCGCCCGGTCGGCGTCGCCGTCGCGCATGACGGTGCCCTGCTGATCAGCGAGGACGGCAACGGCACGATCTGGCGGATCGCATATAAGCGGTGAGCTGGTTCAGCTCGCTCGACCGCTCCTACAGGGGCAGGGATCACAGCTTGCTCGCTTTCCCGATTGGGATTTCGTGCATCGACGGAGCCGCGACAAGTTTAGTCACGGCCTCGATTTCCGGTGCGCCCACCCCTCCCAGGCCCCGCAGTTCACAC